>DAIRSW010000001.1:0-26203 GCA_036804205.1 Verrucomicrobiia bacterium
AAAGGACCGATTGCTTAAGTGCAAAGTGGCCTCATGTCAAATGCAAAGAACAAGACACTGGTTGCCCATGTGGCTCCTACAACTGCTCGATACAAGCCTGGAAAGCGAGCAAAGTGACCTGGAGGCTCACCCTAATGGAGGCGAAATTTTCACAAAATCGGAAGCTACGGGAGATGCTGCTGGCGACGGGGGATGAGGATCTGTTGCACGAGTCGGGGAAGGACCAATTTTGGGGACGCGATCAAAAGGGCACCGGACAGAATCGGCTTGGAATAATGCTAGTGGAGGTTAGGGCGTCGCTGGGTGGGTGACCGAGAGAAATCGGAAAGCCGGCAAGGGGCATGCAGCGGCATGAACTGGAGCACTTGATTCGCGGCCGGGGCGATCAGCGGCTGCGAGGAAATCGTGGTGATCGGCAGCCAGGCGATGTTGGAGGCTACTGGCGAATCATGGTGAGAGTGAAAACGATCGTTGCGTTCTTGAATATCTTGAGCACACGTTGAGCATGCAAATTTCTGATGAACAAAAGAAGGCCGTCTCGGGATGGATCCAAGCGGGAGCAACCCTGGCTGAAGTGCAAAAGCGTTTGCGCGAGGAATTTGAGCTTGGACTCACTTATATGGATGTTCGCTTTTTAGTGGATGACCTCAAACTCAAGCTGATCGATCAACCGAAAAATGAGGTGACCAGCACTGACCCGCTACCTACCAGCGATGCTGAGCCTTCGGCTCCTGGCAAGGTGAGTGTGAGCCTGGACACCATCGCCAAACCCGGTCGAGCCTTGAGTGGACAAGTGACTTTTTCCGATGGCAAAAAAGGGGAATGGTATTTTGATGAGACGGGACGACTTGGCCTGCAGGCCGAAGAGGTTGGTTACCGTCCTTCGCAAGAGGATCTGATGGCTTTTGAGACTGAGCTTCGCGGACTCTTGGAATCTCAAAGGATGTAGCGCGCAATAGGAAGCTCGGTGTTTTCTTGGAAATAAGTTTTTCAATGTGTTGATCATGACTAGTCGCTCCTTTTTACTTTCCGTAATTATCGGGATCTGCTTTTGGGATAGTCTCCAGGCTGAGCCTAAGTATTTCCACCACCCGGCCGGGCACACTCTTCGGATCGAAGCGACCGAAGAGGGGGGAATGGCCGAGCTACGAGAGCTTAAGGCGGATGGACAAGCGTTCACCTTGTTTGGTGAACTCAGGGGTCAACCTCCCACGCTGGTTTTTTCTATGCCAATCACTTACGGCGATGGCAATGTTGCCGACGACCCCTTGCAAGTCTTTGAAGGCCCAGGGTGGTTGGTGGAGGGAGATTACGATCCAGCCATGACCTATGTGGAGGTGATCGTAAGAGCTTTTGAAGGGGATGAAAAACTTTATCAACCGCAGGCCGATGGTCGCTATCAAAGCGTGAGCGTGGACGAAGAAGTTCTGGCGGCGAAAACCGAAGCGGCAGCGGCGGAGCAACGGCTGAAAGTGGCTTTAGATCTGCCGCGCGATGCTGCGCCGCCCGAGGCCAGTCACCTTTGGGAGCTGGACCAGCAGGCATTTGATGGGGGCAGTGCTTACGAGCAGTCGGACCCACGCTATTGGCGGACGTTGGCGGAAAATCGTTCGCAGCAGGCCCAGCTTATTCGTGCGGCGCTTGGCCAGGTATACGCAGGGTCGCCCTGGGGTTCATGGCGAGATGGGCATGGCGGCTTCTTTGAAATCACAGAGGGGCCAGAAGCCGGGGAGTTGAGTTTTCAAGTGTTTGTGGTTCGTGGTCCAACTGCCCATGTGGGTGAATTATCCGGCGTTGCCAAGTTCGAGACTCCCGAACGAGCAGTGTGGACCGATGACGACACCGCGTCGCACATTGATGGCGTCGCAGCACGCTTAACGTTTGATTTTGAGGATCATGTGCTACGGGTAGGAGCCGAAAACACTTCGTTTTACCATGGTGCACGAGCTTATTTTGATGGAACCTACTTTTTTGTTGGCAACGAGTAGGGCAAAAAAATAGGTTCAAGGCACTCCGAGCTCGGACCGCGGTTCACCTTCAATCCCGGCTCCATCCTGACAAGCAGGATGGGGGCGTCCCATGGGGGTCCGGGGTCTGGATTTCGAGTTCCCCCCCACTGGGACGAGCCCAGTGGAAGTGCGGTCTGAGCGCAAATTGGTAACGTTACTACTCTGCGATTCGCGAATTCTTGGTTTTTACCAACCGAACTTTCTCAGCGGCTGACCAAACGAAACTCATTCGCACTCAATCATGACAAGCAGGATGGGGGCATCTGCTTGGGGATCCGGGGTCTAGATTTCAAGCCCCCCCGCTGGGGCGAGCCCAGTGGAAGCGCGGTCTAAGCACAAATTGGTAACGTTACCAATCTGCGATTCGCGAATTCTTGGTTTTTGCCAACCGGACTTTCTCAGCGGCTGATCAAACGAAACTCATTCACACTCAACCCTGGAAAGCAGGATGGGGGCATCTGCTTGGGGGTCCGGTGTCTGGATTTTAAGTTTCCCCCCACCGGGGCGAGCCCAGTGGAAGAGCTTTCTAAGCGCAAAATGGTAACGTTACCACTCTGCGATTCGCGACAATTTAACAATCTTACCAACCGGAACTCAAGCGGCTGACCAGACGGACCGAAGCTTCTTCTATGGCGCGGGGTATCGCGATGCGTTCTTCTTGCGTAACATCACTTCCGACAAAGAAGCTGGTGGAACCGGTCACAGTTCCCCCACCCAGTGGTTCGCCAGTCCGAAGATCGAGAACTTGATAATCGACAAAAACGGTTAGCACAAACTCGCGGGTGGCGCGCACGTTATCTCGGACCGAACGGCTGGAGCGGCGGCTGACTTCACTAAGTTCAGTGAGAAGAACGGCGTCGGCTTGTTCATCACGAGCAATTTGAAAGGTTCCGTCTTGCTGAAACTGTTTGATCAAGGTGTTGGTGGAGAGAATTTCCACGCGCGGCAGGAGGGTGCCGTTTCTCATCGTGGGAATGGAAAGGCTCTCGACGTTTTCCATCATTTTTGGCTTCGAAGCCCCGAGCCGATACCCGGCACAGCTGGTAAGAGAAATGGCAAGGCCAGTGATAGCCACCAGCGTGAGTGTTGAACAGCAGTTAAGTCTCATAGGAGTGTTGGTTAAGGAAAAAAGCGTGGTGGTAAGAAGACGGGAACAGCGGCGCAGCTTGCAGATTTGCCTTGAGCTTATCGCGGACCGAGCCAAAAAAACGAATTGGTGAAAATTGAAAGCGGATCTGGGAAGTTTTGCAAGAACAAAACTACTGGGCAGGCTGGCTTGGGACCGGCTGGAGATCGTCTTGAGAAGAGCGCGGCTGAGGAGGGCGTAAATCTCCACCTTCAGCCTGACTTCGGCGGAGGATTTCAGCGCGACGTCGGGCGAGATCCCGTTCTAGCTGAGTCGCTCCCTTATAAGTCTCTTCTTCCTCATCAGGTGCTGTCTGAGCTTGAGAGCGTGGCTGGGGTGCGGTTGGGCGAGGCGCTGGAGTGGCCTCAGCAGCGGCGGGAGCAGGAGGTTGCTCGGTTTCGACGACATCAACCGTGGTTGTTGTCGGCTCTCCAGCAATTGGCTCCGGTTGGGCAATCTCTGGGACTTCGACAGGCTCTGGGGTAGGTGCGGCAGCAGGCGGAGTTGGCAAGATGTCAGCTGTTTCGACAGGTTCCGGAGCAGTCACACGCTCAGGACGGGTGGCTTCAACCACAGGCTCAGGCGTGGTTGGCACAGGAGCAGTAGCGCTGGAGTCTTCGCCAGAAAGCATGGCTTCTAGCTGAGGAATTTTCGCGTCGGCTTCAGCAGCTTCCGGTGTGCCGGGCTGCTCAGCAAGCACCCGACGATAGTAGATGATGGCGGCTCGAAAATTCCTGCGACGCTCATAAAAGCGTGCAACGGAAATGAGGCTTTCTGTGGCGCGGCCTTCAATTTCGGCAAGGTTGGCTTGAGCTTGGCTCGATTTCTCGTGCTGCGGGTAGCGGATCAAAAAGTCCTGAAAAGCTTCGCGCGCACGGTCGGCAGCTGTTTGGTCGTACTGCCCGTCGCCTGCGGTTTGCAGGTAAACATACCCAATTTGAAACTGAGCATCTGCGGCGACTGGGCTGGTTGGATATTTATCAATCACCGCTTGAAAGGAGCGAATGGCTTCAGCAGACTTTGCTTGCTTTTGCTGGACTAATCCCAGGTTAAACTGAGCCATCGGCGCGATGCGGGTGTAAGGAGCAATCTCCAAAACGGTCTTAAACATTTCTTCAGCACGACCGTGAGCGGTGCCGGTTGGGATGCCAAGGAAGCGTCCTTTGACATCGCCTTCCATGTAGAGTGTCGCGATCCGGAATTGCGATTCTACGGCTAACTCGAAATCAGGGCTCCGTGGATATTCCTCAAGAAGGGTCTGCAAAACTTCGAAGGCACGTCGGTAGTCGTTTTGTTGCTCAAGCAGCTCAGCTGCCCGGAAGAGACCAGTAGCCGCTTCGTTTGAACCGGCATAGCGACGGTGAAGATTGCGAAATTGTTGTACTGCTCGACCAGTCGAACCCTCTGCAGCAAGGCGCTCAGCGGCAGCCAAATCGTCACGGGCGGACTGCCCAAACGCAACACTGGTGAGCATGAGCAAGGTGATGCACGATATGCCCACAGCAGCCCAAGGCCGGCGCGCAGGATTCTTAGAAAAAATGAAGGACGAAAATGTCATGGAAAATCGAGGCTAGCCACTTGGTGGCGATGCGTCAAGCAAGCACTTTGTCAGATTTTGCAAGAATTTATTGTGCTGAGACTCTCTCGCCACCTAAGCGAGTGCTTATCTGAAGGGTCAAAGCTTCGAGGTCTTCTTCCACCTCGGTCTCCGTCACATACTGGAGTTGGCCTAGATTAATGGTGACCTTTGCCCATGGGCGAGGAATTTGAAAACCATCCCAGGTCTTAAGTTCCCAGTATCGATTGGCCGTCGGGGCAACTGTAATGATTCCAATCCCCGAGTGGGCGGCAAGAAAAAGCGAGCCCGGTGCCAGTTGATACCGCGGGCCTCGAGGGCCGTCCGGGGTGATCACCACGTGCTGACCTTCTTTAAGAATCTGTTGGAGTTCTCTGAGCGCAACTGCTCCTCGTCTTGAAGACGAACCGCGTACATTGCCGAGACCAAATAAGCTCATAGCTTTGGCTAAAATGGCTCCGTCGCGACTCGCACTCGTCAGCACCACGCAAGGTTCGGGGCGCACATAACGGCGATGAAACTCCAAAGCTTGCAAAATACGATTGTGCCAAAAAATCCAAATGACCGGGTGCCTCTGGGGATTCAGCAACACATTGCTGGGATCTTCAATGCGCACCTGCCAGGTTCTGGAGAGGAGCCGGACGAATTTTGCTCCGAGCCAAAGTAAAATGTTTTGCCACCAGGAGGTCTGAAAAACGGGGCGCCTCATGAAATTACCGGTCTTGGGCCGAGTCCAGTGGCATGGGCGGGTTCTCCGGCCACACCTGATCGATCCACTCCAGCGCTTTATTGAAGCTCATGCGATCGAGAAAATGTCGCAGCTCGGCGGGAGCACGTGCGCCGAGTTCCTTGCTCAGGGCCTCAATCTCGCGAGAGGCTTCCGCCAACTGCTGAAGCTGCCCCTCCGGGTTGTAGGTTCGGAGCTTATGGTCCGCGATGATGTCGAGTCTGCGTTTGAGGGCAACGCGTAACCTTTCGTAAATGGGGGTCAAGGCAAGGCTTGGGGATTTTGTCATAAACAATGTTGGATCGCTAAGCACTTTACTGTCAAGATGGTGCAGTGTGATTCCTTTAACACTTTCTCTTTATGCAAGCTCTCGACTCAATGGGTCACAGTGTTCATCGTGTTCTTCTGATTGACCAAGATGTTGCCTGGTTGGACTCAGCACGGGAAGCCATGCTGTCCTGGCCCATGCTCCAATTAGTTTCTTCACCAGACCCGGAGTATGGGTTTGAGCTGGCCATCAGAGAGCGCTTTCACCTCTTTATATTTGGCGGCAACATGCAGCCTCTACGAGCCGCTTTGCTGTATCGACTTATTGACCGGGTCTATTGCTATGGGCGTAGCACGCGGCAGTCGCTTCCGCCGATATTTTTAGTGACCCCTGATCTAGCAAGAAACGACGAGCGCGAGCTTTGCGATGAACCGGGTTGGCAAGGTCTCCTGGTCCGTGCTGCTGAGCCCCAGGCTTTGGCAAGGCGGATACTTAAAAGCTTGAAGATTGAAAGCACGGAGCTTTTTTGAAACGAGAGTTGTTTTTGGCCAAGCGCTTGATAAAGTTGCTTGTTTGACCCACCGATGCGCACCCATTCTCTTGTTTTGACCGAGCCCTCATCCGTGCGCCTGGGAGTAATTGGGTTGGGCAACATGGGCCGTTATCATTCTAGCATTCTAAAAAGTGGCAAAATTCCCGGAGCAACACTCGCCGCTGGATGCGATCTCGTTCCTGAAACGGCTTCACATTTGGGGGGCGTGCCATATTTTGAAGATTACCACAAGCTCTACGCCTCAGGACTGGTTGACGCCGTAGTCGTAGCCACGCCGCACTATGACCACACGCCTGCCGGGATCGCGGCCTTGCAAGCCGGGTTGCACGTGATGATGGAAAAGCCGTTGACCGTAGAAAAGGCGGAGGCGGAGCGGCTGATCTTTGCACATCAAGACAAGCACCTCGTTTTTGGCGCTATGTTTAATCAGCGGACGAATCCCCTTTACATCAAGGTGCGCGAGCTAGTACACTCTGGGGAGCTAGGGCGGATCAACCGGGTGCATTGGACCATTACCGACTGGTTTCGCACCCAGGCGTATTATCGGTCAAGTTCCTGGCGAGCGACTTGGATTGGCGAAGGCGGAGGCGTGCTGATCAACCAGGCGGTTCATAATTTGGATTTGTTGCAGTGGATCTTTGGCATGCCAGCGAGCGTCTTTGGACGCTGCCAGTTTGGGCGTCATCATGCCATTGAGGTGGAGGACGAGGCGATTGCGATTTTGCAGTATGCAGATGGCAAGACGGCAACGTTTGTGACATCCACCGGAGAAGCACCAGGCCTTAACCGCTTGGAGATCGCGGGGGATCGGGGCCTTCTTATTGTGGAAGGTGGGGCCCTAACCTTTCTGCGAAATGAGCAGCCGACTAGTAACGCCATCCAGCACTTTGTTGAGGGCTACAGCAGACCACAGGCATGGAGGGCGGAAATCCCTGTCCCCGGCCAGCCGGGTTCACAACATGCCGGGATTTTGCAAAATTTTGTGCGAGCCATCAATCAAGAAGACGACTTGATTGCACCCGCTTCTGAGGGCATTCACTCGGTCGAACTTCTGAACGCGATTTTATTATCCTCTTTGGAAAATCGCATCGTCAACCTTCCCCTTGATGCCGAGGCGTATCACCAACATTTGGAGGCTCTAAAGAAAAATAGTTCATTGCCCTCGGACGTGGTGAGTCGTGAAGGCTGGGCCACCAACTACGATTTTGGAGCCGGCCAGGGAGGGTGGGCTCAATAGGGCGATCACTGGAGATTTCGTCCGAGGGGTTTAAGATGGTTGCGTCGTTTGAGAAAGTTGACCAACGATCCAGGCGTGAATCGCTTGAAAAACCTCATGTCGAGCCGTGCTATTTTGAAGTTCGTGTCGCATCCCTGGCCAGAGCTGATACGCCTTCTGCTTTGCAGCGAGGCGTTCGAAAAAAGCGCGACTGGCTTCAGGACTGGTCACGCCATCCTCCGACCCATGGAGCACAAAACTGGGAACATCTAAATTTTCAGCATCTAGCAGCAAGGATCGGCCCATGGCGGTCGCTTGCAGGTATGCTCGAACACTAATTTTCTGGTAGAGCAAGTGACCGTAGGCCTCTTGGATGATTTGGTAGTGTGTGTCGTCATCAGAAAGCTGACGCACCTTTAACTCGGTCGGCTGCTGGAGACCGGGAGCCAAAACCCGAGCCACCGCCAGCAAAGGGTGCTGCCACCAATGCGGACGTACTACCAGTTGAAACCAAGGAGCCACCAAAACCTGGCCCGCTACGAGGGACTGCAGCCTGGGTAGGCTGAGGAGAGTTTTCGCAACCAGCTGGCCACCAAAGCTGAAGCCCAAAAGAAATATGGGAATCTGTCCAAACGAATTTTGAGTGGCATGCAGGATCTCTTGAAGATCCTCGCACAAGCGGTGATAAGAAAAAATGTCGCCCCGTTGCCCATCAGAGCGCCCGTGGGATCGCAAATCATAGAGCGATCCAGAGAAGCCGGCTTGTTGGAAAAATTTTGCGGTATGCAAGTGTCGCGCTGCACAGTCTCCAAAGCCATGCACAATGAGCAAGTGGGCTTGAGGAGCAGGGGCCTGCCATTGGCTCAGCCAAAGCTTGCAGCCGTCCGACATGGTCAGAAAACGCTCCTGCATCTGATCCGGCTGGCCTGGGTCCGGCTGGTCTGCCAGGAGCGGGCGCTTTGAAAGAGAATTTTCTTCGAGAGAGCCGCGCGTAAACAATGACATGGCGTCTTAGAAGACGCTGTTTGCGTTGCTTGGCAAGCCACTTTTTGGCGGTCGCTTGCCCAGCACAGGCACCACTTTTTGCTCCAACGAAGGCGGACGACGTGTGATTTTTTTGGGTAACTCAATTTGGCGTGAGGCAGGGATTACCTCTTTGCCGCCGGCCAACCGAAGCGCGCTGGTTTTGGATTCGAGCGCCTTGTTAAAGCGCGACCACACGGCATCGCGAGTGAGAGGTTTGATTTTCCCTAGCTGCTCGAGTTGCACTAAATAATAACCTACCTGTCGCGCCGAGAGCTGCAGAATTGGTGCCAGCTTGTTTGAACTAATTCCAAACTTGAGACTTTCGGTGGCCTGCTGAAAAAATTCACGCACGGCGGGGTCATCGATGGCTTGACTTGCACTTTCGGATTCCAAACGAAAAATTTGATCGCAAGAAAATTCTTCACCCAGGACAAACTCAATCTGATCCACCAGTCTGGCCACCTCGAGAGCCGTACCAGTCACGTCCATGGAGATTCTTTCAGGAACAGACTCAGGTTCCATATTCAAAAACGTAAATCGGGTCACGCTGCAATGGGTTGCGGCCACCAATTTATCGATGACCTCGCTCGGCTTTTTGAGCTGTCGACCGTCAGCATCAAAAGCGGTGATGAACCCATTTTTGAGAAAGACGTGGAGCCTTCCCAGATGAGGAGCGTCTTGCAACATGAGGTGGCCGCACTTGTTGGCAAGCACGGTCAGCAGCTCGGGCAATGGCATTTCAGAAACGTCACCAGCGACAGACATGAGATTAAGAGGAGGGTAGAAAGGTTGGGGCGACTCGGGCCGCGAAAGGTTACAAAGGTTTGCAAGAAGAAACAGGAGCGCTCCCCGTATCCTTCCAAGGTTGCATGGAAGGATGTAGAAGCAGGAAGCTCGCCACTTCCCAAAAGAAGTGTGGATCTGCTATTATTATTGACCAGCGTTCCTCGAAAAGAATTCAATAAATATTTCGGAACGAAGGACTTATGATGTGGGGATGTGGGCCAGCGCATCTGGATAAGATTATCATAGTAATGATGCACAAGCCCACGGCTCGATTTCTGTTTAAGCCTTAATCATTATTCGCAGGTTTCGATGCGAGAACAAGTGAAATATGGAAAGATTAATGGACAGCGATCATTCAGTAATGCACGGCAAGCGAATGCGCGTTGCAGACGCTGGGCACCTGACTTGAAGTCCTAAACTGTCTCCGCTGCGGCCGTTTCTTTTCAGTGCCAAGGCCAAAATACGATCACCCCAATCACCAAGGCCATCGCCGAAGCCATGAGCACCGCTCCTGCGGCGCAGTCTTTGGCGCGCATGACAAAGGGATCTGGATGTCGAGTAACCCGATTTGCTAGCTGTTCGATGGCGGTGTTGAACAACTCAGCGAGCCACACGAGCCCAATGGCCACCACCAACATGCACCACTGCCAAGCCTCTCGTTGCGTCACAAAGCCCAGAGCGATGACCGCCCCTGTGGCGAGCAAGTGTGTGCGCGCATTTTTTTCCGTAAGGAGACAGAAAAAAATACCTCGGAAGGCGTGGTTAAATCCTACTCCCTGCTTTTCTCCAGGGGCGCGTAGCTCTTCTTCGGCTTGCTCCCACTTGCCAGTACCTTCTTTGACCGGGCGATCCATGACTGTGGTGCTCAGCCTATCGGCCTATTCTTGAGACGTGCGAAAGAATTTGACCGGTTCCGGGACACGTGATGCCTCCGTGTTTTCACTGGAACTCGTGTCCTTGGCCTCTTGAGTTTTAGGAGGCAAAAAAGCGGGGTCTTCCACCGAATCATAGACGTTTGTCTTTTGATACACAATCCCGGGATCATGCCGGTGACACGCTGTGAATGCGCAGCTCAAAGCCAATGCAGCGAGGAAAGCCAGGGAAAGTTGAGTAAGCTTCATGAGAATGTATGGATAAAAAAGACAGCGGTGTGAATTCTTCAACACCCAAGAGTAGACAACCGCTCAGATCAAGCAGGAAAGTCAACAAACCAGACCTTCCGCCACACCCAGCAGTAGCTTGAGGAACAGCTCAGGCGTTGGGTTCGGGGCATATCATTGTATTCAGACACTTGCCTTGACTCGTTGCTCCTGCTCTGGTCGAGGAGCATGGGAAAATTTATTTCTTTCGAAGGCGGCGAGGCCAGTGGCAAAACCACCCAAATCATCCAACTCCAACATCGCTTGGCGGCTCAGGGGTTTGCGGAGGTTCTTTGTTTACGGGAGCCAGGTGGCACGCCTCTCGGCGAAAAGATTCGGCACCTCCTGCAATTCGACCCGGACGGTCAGGCCATGACCTCCATGACTGAGCTTCTGCTTTTTGCGGCAAGCCGAGCCCAGCTTACCGAGACAGTTATTGCGCCGGCCTTGGCAAGGGGTGCCTGGGTGTTGTGCGATCGTTTTATTGATTCCACCAGGGTATACCAAGGAGTAGCGCGCCAACTCGGTATCGAGCGCGTAGGGCAGGTCAATGCATTAGCCGTGGGCACTCATCGACCTCAGCTCACGTTTATTCTGGACGTGCCGATTGAACTCGCTTTTGCAAGGCTGCGCGACCGTGAGCAGCACACACCGCAAGACCGGCTGGAGTCCGAACCGCACACATTTCATGAAACAGTGCGGCGCGCCTACCAAGAATTGGCGGCCGAGGAACCGAGTCGAGTCGTTCTGTTGGATGCCAGCCAAACACCCGAGCAAGTGTTTGATCAAGTCTGGACCGTTGTGCAAGCACGCTTTGGGGTGTGATGTTTTTTCGAAGGCTTTTTTCAGGAAAGCATTTGCTGCAACTTGGGCTCTCGCCTACAGCTCACTATGATTTGCGTGTTATCAGGAACAAACAGAACCGGGTCGACAACGTCGAAAGTTGCTCACGCGGCTGCCATCAAGCTTCGAGAGCTAGGAAGAGAAGTAGAGGTGATCGATCTCAAGGAGATCCCGCTTTCCCTCTATCATCCCACCGCTTACGAACAAAGACCTAGCGAATTTGCTCCGTATCAAGACATCATTCTGAAGGCTTCGGGCTTGTTGATTGTAACCCCTGAATACAACGGGTCCTTTCCGGGCGTGCTCAAAACCTTCATCGACATGTTGGAGTTCCCCAAAAGCCTCAAAGGTCTAGTGGTCGGATTTGTGGGAGTGGCCGCCGGCCATTTTGGAGCGCTTCGCTCCGTGGAACAGCTTTCCGCGATCGTGCAGTATCGAAGTGCACATCTTTTTGGTGAGCGACTTTTTATGCACGGAGCCGGAGCCTTAGACGTGCAAGGCTCCCAGCTCGGTCATGCGGAATATCAGGAGCGTTTTGACTCCTTGCTCCTAAACTTTTGCCATCACGTGCAGGCCGTGAAGGGCGGCAAACCCTAGGACACGCCACCACAGAAAGCTAGGGCGTTGGCCGGAACTCGCGGGAAATGATCGCTGCGGCACGTTCGGACGCTCCCCGTTTTCCCAACTGCCGGATCACGTCCCGCATGTTATCGATCATTTTAAGGCGCACCGCATCGTCCTCCAGGAGTCGAAAGATTTCATACATCACGTTGGTCTCGTTGGCGCGCCCCTGAATGTATTCCTTAACCATCTCGCGTCCGGCGAGAATGTTGATGATTCCCAGAAAACGCACTTTCACCACAGTCTTGGCAGCCACGTAAGTTACTGGGTTGACCTTGTAGACGATGCCGTAAGGCAAACCAAAAAACGCCGCTTCCAAGGTGGCGGAGCCAGAGGCGATGATGCCCGCGCTGGCCCGCTGCATGAGTTCTCGGGCATTGCCAACGGTGACAGAGCAGATCGGGTCGTTCTTGAGCAACTTGCGTATCTCTGCGGCAGTTCGTTCGTCCGCCGCAGCCACCACAAAATCAATGTCTGGCATAATGCGTCGAACTCGCCTTGCGGCCCGAAGCATGACAGGAAACAACGCTTTGACCTCCCGCATACGACTGCCTGGGAATAAGCCGACCAGGCGCTCCTGCCGGCGCATTCCTCGAATTCGACTTTTTGGAAGATGATCAAGTCCAGGATGACCCACGAACACGGAGCGCAAACTGTGTTTTTCGTAGTAGGCCGGCTCAAAAGGAAAAATGCATATCATTAAATCCAAAATGGCGGCCATTTTTGGAATACGCTTAAGATTCCAAGCCCAAACCTGTGGGCTGATGTAGTAGATGATGTGATTGGTGTAACCGCGTTTACGCAAGGCCTTGGCGAGTCGCAGATTGAAGCCAGGATAATCAACCAGAATCACCGCATCCGGCTGCAAGGCCAGAATCTGCTCCAACATTTCGTCGAAACGTTTTTTGAAATATCCGTATTTTCGTAGGACCTCCCACAAGCCCAGAACTGCGGCGTCCTGAGTCCAGTCTTCAATTTTTCCGGCACTCGCCTGGGAGATGGCTGCCATCTTAGGTCCACCGTTGCCGTAGAAACGAACATTGGGAAGCCGCTTAGTCAGGCTTTGCATTAACGAGGCGGCATGGGTGTCTCCACTAAGTTCGCCAGCGACAAAATAAAAAGTGATGGGTGGGTTAGATTTCACTGAGAGGGTTGGGCAATCAATCGCGTAATTTCTGATGCGAGGGCCAAAGCCGCCGCACCGTGTTGGCCGGTGACCACTGGTTCACGTTGACCTTTGACACAAGCGAGAAACGACTCAAGCTCAAGTCGTAATGGTTCGCCTTTATTAATAACCACCTTGTCCCGCACAATCTTCCCATCCAAGCGGCGATACATCTCCCCAGTCTGGCCCTGGTAGTCGAGCGATAAATATGCATCATGCTGAAACACCCGGATCTTTCTCATCCGTTCCGGACTGATCCGACTTGCAGTGATATTAGCCACGCACCCGTTCTCAAAGCGGATGCGGGCATTCGCAATATCCTCGCCTTTGCTCAAAACCGGAATGCCCACCGCGTCGATACTTTTCACCGGCGACTGCACGAGATGCAGAATGATTTCTAAATCATGGATCATAAGATCTAGGACCACGCCAATTTCGGTGCTGCGTTCTGGGTAAGGCGAGAGCCGATGCGCTTCAATAAACTTAGCTTGCGTCAGCTTGGCCTCAAGGGCGCCCATCACGGGGTTGTAGCGTTCAACATGACCGACTTGCAAAACGCGGTTTTTGCTTTTGGCGAGATCGACCAGCTCCAGTGCCTGAGCTGGATCCGCAGTGATCGGTTTTTCCACCAACACATTCACGCCCGATTCCAGCAAATGTTTGGCGATGGGGTAGTGATAAGGAGTCGGCGTGGCAACGCTCGCCGCTTCCACCATTTCTGAAAATTGCTCCAGGCTTTCCGCGGCCACCGCATGATATTTCTTCGCCAGCTCTTCGGCCAGAATGTTATTCACGTCGTAGATGGCGCATAGCCGGGTCTGTGACAACTCGTGATATATCCGGGCGTGATTTTTTCCGATGTGGCCAACGCCAACGACTCCAACGCGCAATTCCTCCATGTATTAGCCAACGATACACAAGATAATCGCAAAGAATCAACTCGGTTTCCCAATTAATTGGAATAATCTGCTTTGCCTTCTGCCTTGAATTCCTCCCATTTTTGTGGTTTATGATGGTGCGTATTCAATTTCTGGTGCTCGGCTATTGGCTCGGCTATTGGCTCGGCTACTGTCGGCTCCGAAAAAACATTGGTGGGGCGACTATTTTTTTTCAACCGGGACACCGCACCCACCTTCGCGCCACCAATTTTATTCCGCATCTTATTCCGCATCTTTCTGTTGACCTCGGGACCGATCCTGACACTTTACTCTCGTTTTCTTTTTTGACTGAGAACTCAGTCAAACTAAAACTGATTCATCTTAACGAACTCTTGATACTTATTCTTTTCGCAAAAATACCTAGCTTGCTCGGCTTGTTCTCAGGTCAAGCACTCAACACCCCAAACCTAAGCCTGCCCCAAACGAACGGATCAGGAATCAGGCTGACCGGAGACCATCGAAACGCTCTTGGGGTTTCTTTCCACCAAAGACTGTTAGGGAATAATGAGCCGTGCTTGCAAGAAGCAACCGAGCTTGTTCGAGCGACTCCTCAGGTGATGCCGTCGCAAGAAAAGCTTTCTCAGCCCTCCACGCTCCCCTCCACACTCTTATGGTAGCCAAACAGCGCCCTCGGGGGCCTCGTCGTGATCGCGGTCCTTACGATAACATTCGGGTGAATCAAAAAATACGAGCTCGTGAAGTTCGTGTTGTGGTTGCTTCAGACGGCGAACAGCTCGGCGTTTTAAAAATTCAGGATGCACTTAGGGAGGCCCAGGCCCGTGGACTGGATCTTGTTGAAGTGGCCGCTAACGCCAACCCCCCAGTATGCCGCATTATTGATTTTGGGAAGTATCGCTACGAGCTTTCCAAACAAGAAAAAGAGCGGAAACAGCACACCGCCAAACTGAAAGAGATCAAGTTTCGAGTCAAAATTGGCGAACATGATTACCTCACTAAGGTCCGTCACGGCGAAGAGTTTTTGGATAAAGGCAGCAAAGTCCGGGTGCAACTGCAATTCCGGGGGCGTGAAAATGCTCACAAAGAACTCGGCGACATCCTTATGGAACGAGTTCGAGAAGATCTTTCCGGCGTCGGAGCGGTCGAAATGGAACCAAAACATATGGGACGAATGATCACCATGGTCATCTCCCCATTGCCGGCCGGCAAGCGTAAACGTCGCTTCAAGCCACCCGAAACTGAATACATCGAAGACGAAGAAGAAGTCGATGAGGACGATGAGGTGGACGATGACGATGAGAGCGATACGGAGGAGGATATCGAATCCCCCGACGACGCTTCGGATGAGACCGTCCAGCCCTCCGGCAACAGCAGCAAAAGCAGCAAAGGCAGCAAGTAGGGTCCGAGCCTCAGCTCACCACCACTTTGACCGCTACTCTCCGCCATGCAGGCTCCTCAACTTCTGCTTTTTGACATCGACGGCACTCTGCTTTGGTCCAAGAGTGGGATCGCCGCGCTGAATCAAGCAGCCAAAGAAATCTGGCCAAGCGCCCCGGATGATGCCCTGACCAATGTGGAAATCTCAGGTCGCACCGATCGGGCCATTGCCAGAGATATGGTCAGTAAGTTCCATGGCGAGTTTGACGAAGCCGTAGCGATCACCTTTCTCCAGGCTTATCTGCAAAATTTGCATCGCAATCTAGTGGCCGACGATCCCGGCATCGCACTTCCTGGTGTCATCCCCCTTCTGGAGCGACTCAAAAACGCGCCGCATCTGACCCTAGCACTCTTGACCGGAAACCTGGTGGCCGGAGCAGAGATCAAACTCGGCCACTACAAGCTCTGGGATTATTTTGCGTTTGGCGCTTTTGCCGACGACTCAGAAATTCGCAATGAACTCGGCCCGGTCGCTCTAGAGCGTGCCCGACGTCACCTTGGGGTCACCCCCTCGCAAGTGTTCATCATCGGCGACACACCCCATGACATCGCCTGTGGCCGAGTGATCGACGCAAAAATTCTTGCGGTGGCCACCGGAAGTCATTCCCTGGACGAACTCGCCGAGCATCAACCGGACCACCTTGTTACAAGTCTGGAAGACGTCGAAGCCATCTGCACGCAATGCGGTTGGTAGTCCAAGATGCAGGATCGTTTTGGGCGACCAAAACGGGACTTGAGGGCGAGGGAACCGCACGGGATTGATAATTTGGTCAACTGGATCCATTGTTGTCACAAGCGTCTCAATCTCTCGAGCTAAAACACAGTGCCCGGTGCCCACCAGAGAAGGAGAGGAATACGACATTCAGAGGCTCAAACGTGCGGTAGAGGTGAACGCCTCTCGGGGCAGGCCAGTTCGCCAAACAAGAGAAACGCATTTGGTAACGTTGCCAGTTTGCCCCAATGGCGCTCACCAGACTCGTCCCGCAAAGGGGAAACTTGAGACCCGGTCCCCTTTCTCAAATGTCTTTACCCTACTCGCCAGGCTTGACCGGTGCTCTCCTTGCTCTTTGTGAAAATGTGATATATTTTTCACAATTACTATGAATCCCTTGACGCTGATCCCTCGAAAAACCGTCTACCGCTTTTCGGTGTATTTGCGATCACTCCAAAGACTACATGCCAACGGCTTAGAAACGGTTTCAAGCGACGTGCTAGCACGGCTTACCAGTGTGAAAGCGGCTCAATTGCGAAAAGATTTGGCGTATCTAGGGCACTCCGGCACGCGAGGCATTGGCTACAGCACTATGGAGCTTATTCGCAAACTGACCGAGGCCTTGGGCACCAACCGACTTTTACCCGTGATTCTGGTGGGTGTTGGCAACCTAGGATCGGCCCTTTTGGGATACTCGGGGTTCGCCAAAGAAGGCTTTGAAATCGTAGCCGGATTTGATGTGGAACCCCGGGACCGCCAGCAGATTCCAATCTTCGCCATGCACGAGGTGCCCAGCTACGTCCGCGACCATGGAATAAAAATGGCCGTCATCACCGTGCCAGGCCGGGTGGCGCAAGAAGTGACTAACACACTTTGCGAGGCCGGCATTCAGGCGCTTTTAAACTTCGCCCCCATCGTTTTGCAAGTTCCGCCAGAAATCACCGTAAACAACGTCAACCTCGCCGTAGAACTAGAAAACCTCGCCTACAGCATCCGGCCCAACCTCAGCTAAGCCCTAGCCGCCGGTTGGCGGTGCGTCCCTGCGAGGCAATCCCCACAAAACCCGCAGGGTCAAACTCCGGAAGGAAGAAACTCTGTCTAAGCCATTTGTGCGTTCAAGAGTCTAGAGCTGAGCTGGACAATCCTGGAGCTTCTGCATCAAAAGTTTCGTCTGCGAAGCATTGCCCGACGTAACTTGGATTGTAGTTTGGCCCAGTTGTTAACGCGTGTAAAAGCGGACTTAAGCCAAGCTGCTAAGCTTCCATCAGTCAGTGAGCTTTCCACTTTCAAAAATCACATTCAAAATTCAGTCAGCTACACCTTATGAATATTTGGGAGAAAGCCTATAAGGGCTCTTTGGACGCGGATGCTTTGGCCATGCCGGTGCATTGGTATTATGACCGGCAAGCTTTACGTCGTGAATATGGAACGGTCGATCATTACATGGCTCCGCGCAGTCCACATAGCGGAAGCATTCTGTATCGTTCCAAATACAAGCCCCGCAATGCCCGCGGAGATATTCTGGGTGATCAAGCTCAATACTGGGGAAAGCCCGGGATTCATTACCATCAATTTCTTCAAGCCGGAGAGAACACCCTGAACTTTAAGTTGGCTCAGCTTCTTTATAAGGATGTGACCGCCCACCAGAGCTACGACCCCGACCGCTGGCTTGAGTTGTATGTCGAGTTTATGCTTAATCCTGCCGGGCATCGGGATACTTATGTGGAGGAATATCATCGAGCTTTTTTTAGTAATTACGCCCGGGGAAAAAAGCCGCGTGAATGCGGGATCGTGGATGAACACATTGGCGGTCTGGCCACCGTGCCCGCGCTGGCCGCTGCTTTGGCCGACCGACCGCTGGAGGAGTTATTAGAAACGGTACGTCTTCACGTAAGTCTCACCCACCGTCACGATGGAGTTTTGCATGCCGCCGACACCCTCATCCGGATGCTGGCGCAAGTGGCGTCCGGCGTTGAGCTTCCCAAAGCCATCATGACTGAGATGGGGGGCAAGCACACAAAGTTGCAAAGCCTTCTGGGCGAGGATGATTTGTGGGTGATTGGTCAACACTACAGCCCGGCATGTTACATTGACGATGCTTTCCCCGCAGCCCTTTATCTGGCTCTTAAGTATCATGATAACTATGCAGCCGGCTTAACCGCAAACGCCATGGCCGGAGGCGACAATTGCCACCGAGGCGCAGTGGTTGGAGCCTTGTTGGGAGCAACGAAAGGGTAGTAAGCCTACATCCGGAAGTTGACCTAGAGTTTGAATATTGTGGTGCCGCAGGTGCAACGAGTTGTTCTGAACAACAGTGAATCGCGTGCCCTCGGCAGAACTTCAAAAATCAATACTCATCAATCGTCATTCAAGACATAGCGACATTCCACACAAACTACCGCCACTGCAGGCCTCCGCTTTGTCCAAGAGCTTGATGCTGCAACACATCCTTAACCCACACGGGAGAGCAAAGGATGCTGGTTGCATAGATGGCGTTCAGGCATTTTGGTAAGGGATGAAGAACCTGATCGTTCATTCCCAACAAATTCCTCCGGAGGGTCAGCAGTTTGCCTGTGATCTTGATCTGGACTGGCAAGATGTGGAGAACCAAGAAGTGCAAAACATCTCGCCCCTGCATTGTGATTTTGATGTGGGGTTGGATGGCTCGGGATTTTGGGCTCAGGGATCTTTGTCCTGCGAAGCCCAATTTTTGTGCGTGCGCTGTTTGGAAACATTTCAAGGCCGGGTTGAGGTTGAGAATTTTGCGCTGTTCAAAGAGCTTCCGTCCGGAGCGAGAGATCACGTGGTTGATCTAACTGAAGATCTGCGGGAAGAAATCCTTTTGGTTTTTCCAGCTCACCCAAATTGTGGAGCACAGTGTCAAGGACCCAAGGTAACAGAGGTGCTGAGAGAAGTTGCGGAGGAGCCTGACGAGGATCCATGGGATGAACTGAAAAAACTAGGGCTAAAACCTGGCCAACCTTGAAGTGGAGACGGTTCCGCAAGGTTAGAGGCTGAGATTTTCCATGCTATCAACTTGACCAGAGGGCAGGAAGGCCATTCTATTGACCTTTGATTGAAGTTCATGAAGCGTGCCATTGTTATTCCCTCCTACCGTGCTGAAAAAACCTTACCAGGCGTCTTAGAGCGCATCCCAGAAAACTTTTGGGGGGACAAGGAAGGGGTCGTTGTGATCATCAACGACTGCAGTCCGGACAAGACAGGGGAGGTCGCCGAGAATCTTAAAACTAAGTGGCCATGGGTCGAAGTGGTGCATCAGCCTCAGAACACCGGCTATGGTGGAGCCCAAAAAGCAGGTCTGCATCGTGGGTTAGAGGTAGGAGCGCAAGCCTTCGCCGTGGTGCACGCTGACGGCCAATACGCCCCGGAGCTCGCCATGGATCTGATGGCCCCCATTTTTGATGGGCGGGCCAAGATTGTGCAGGGCTCACGCATGCTTTCGGGAGGAGCTCTCAAAGGCGGAATGCCGCTGATACGTTACATCCCCAACCGGGCTTTGACCTTTCTGGAGAACAGCTTGTTTCGAACCAAGATGGCGGATTTCCATAGCGGCTACATGATTTACTCTCGGGAGCTTTTGGAGGCTGTGCCGATTGATGCCCTAAAAAACAACTACAATTTCGACGCCGAGATGATTATCATGGCTAACTTGCTCGGATGGAAGTGCATGCAGATCGGGATTCCAACACGCTACGATGGAGAAATTTCGAGCCTCGATCCCATTCCCTACGGGATTAACGTGCTGAAAATGATGGGGCGATATACCAAGGGGCACTACCATAAGCTTCTGAAGGAGCACAAAAAAACGCTGGAAGGCAGGTCGGCTTGAGGAAGGCTTTTCGGTCGGGCATGGCATTCTTTCAAACTCAGATTCAGCGTTGCCACCGGGACCCGGTGTTTGCGTGGAGAATTTTTCTTGGCGCGTTCATCGTGCTATTCCTGGGACTGCTGATCACGGCGGACATGCCTTGGGGCGCAAGTTTGCTAGAGCGCATGACGGACGACCGGATGCGTCCTCAGGATTACGCACAATTGGTTCTGGCACCGGCCTATGCATTCGCTCTGGTGGTGGGTCTCATACTTTTTGCAAGCGCGGGCTGGTGGGCAAGCCCCCTCAACGACCGGCCTGAACCCCAAAAGCTTGACCCAGCCCCCTTGATTTGGCGTGGGCTCCTGCTTGGTGCCATTTTAGTGTGCCTGGTCCTACGCTGGCCTTTGGCCACGAATTCTCTGTGGTGGGATGAAATCTGGAACATTCGACATACCATCGTGGGCGAAGCAAGCATCGATCCGGACAAGCCACAGGAAATTCAAGTGCGCGAGCGTGACTGGATGCGCACTTTTTGGTATTACCTTAAACCGACCAACCACGTGGGCTACACAGTGCCAGCGCGGGCCGCTCATGAAGTTTGGAAGGTGGGCGTCAATGCGCCGCCTCACGCGTTTTCTGAGTGGGTGATTCGGCTCCCGTCGCTACTCGCTTCGGTTGGCACGGTTTTTCTGGCGGCGATCTTGCTTCGCCGCTGGGGATTTGCGTTGGCCGGATTAGCCTTGGCTTGGCTGCTGGCAACCCACCCTTGGTTCATACGATACGGGGTCGATGCTCGAGCTTTTAGTTTGAATATGTTTCTGACGCTGTGGAGCCTTCTGACGTTTGTGGAGGCCTATCGAACTTGGAAGTGGAAATGGTGGTTCGGTTGGGGGCTCGGGCTTTTTTATCTCCTTTGGGCATTTCCCTACAATATGTTTTGGGTGGCCGGGCAGGTGTCCACAATGGGTTTGCTTGTCGTTTTGCACCCTAACCTCGCACTTACGAATCGACTTCATTTACTATGTCGCCCTGCAGTAGCCGGGATTCTTGCGGCTATTTTGCTGCTGGTGTTGGCTGCACCGTGGGTTCCGCAAATTCTTGACTGGACGGATGTTCAGGGAAACGAAATGATCAACTGGAGTGTGGCCGAGAGCCTTTGGATCGCGTCGGTTTTTGGTCTTCCCATGGGTGGATCACTGGAGGCTGGCATCGTCAGCTACGGCCAACTGGTCAAGCAATGGCCGTTGCTCGGTTGGGTGGCTTTTGGCTTAATGCCCATGCTGGCGCTTATTGGTGCGGTGTGTCTTATCTTAAAAGGGCGACCCTTTCGCCTTCTGACCGCGCTACTAATCACCATTGTGCCTGCGACGATGGTCTATAGCTGGACCCAAACCTATTACTTTTACGAGCGCTACGTGATTCATGGGAGCGTGATTGTTTGCCTCTTAGTTGTGCTGGGAGTTGCCGGGCTTGGCGAATGTTTATCTCGCCTTCTGCCAAAATTTAAAATGGCCACGCCCGTGCTTCTCATGCTGTTTCTGGCAGCTCACTTAATGGTGACGCTCCCAGCCAGGCATCTGCTTTTGGAGCGTCCCATCGCTCCGTCGCGTCAGGTGGCAAACTTTTTCTTAACCCAGGCTGGTGATGAACCGGATTCCATTATCCGGATAGGATATGGATTGGGCGGTAACACGCCGGATGTCTATGATCCATGGATCCGCTGGGCAACCGATCGCGAGACACTTGATCAGGCTTTGACCCATGGACTCGGGGAATCAAAGCCTGTGTTTGTTTTTTATGGTTACCCAACATTCAACCGGGCCAACTCACTTCGCATGGCCGAAGGTGATCCGAGTGCTAGCGCTTTTGCAGTGCTTGACGATTCAATCTTCTTCGAGCAAGTCGCGACCTTCCATGGCATCGAGCCTGATTTCACTTACACGATCCTGCGAGTAAGACAGTAGCCGGCAGCCCGTTTCACCGAGCACTAGTAAAACTAAGGCGTGCTGGCTAGAGCTTCTTCGTTGATCGCCGGAACTGTCGTGCGCAGGCTGCGATTGACAGCATTCAGGTAAGCCCGTGCACTGGCCTCAACCACATCGGTGGAAGCTCCTTTTCCAGTTACCAAACGGCTGTCCCCAAAATCAACCTTAAGGGTTACTTCACCCAAAGCATCTTTCCCTTGAGTGACCGCCTCGACCTGATACGCAACCAGATGTCCGCGCCTCTGCAGAATGCGATCGATGGCTTTCATCGCAGCATCCACCGCACCATTTCCAGGTGAAGAATCCTGCAATGGGTCGTCCTGCCCCTTCCGCAGACGAACTGTTGCGGTAGGAACCGTGGTGCTGCCACTGGTCACGTGGAGATATTCCATAATGAAACCTCCGCCATCGGCATCACTGATCGAATCTTCGACCAGCGCCGACAAGTCGTCATCGTAGACAAATTTTTTCTTATCACCAATGTCCTTGAAGCGAGCGAAGACGCTTCTTAATTCTTCCTCTGACAGGCTGTAGCCCAAACCCTCCAGTCGCACCGCTACCGCATGGCGACCGCTGTGTTTAGTTAAAGGCAATTCGGTATCACCCCAGCCCACCTCGCGTGGATCCATGATCTCGTAGGTCTCGCGTTTTTTCAGAATACCGTCTTGATGGATCCCGGAGCTGTGCGCGAAAGCGTTTTCACCGACGATGGCTTTGCTACGCGCCACGTGCAGTCCGCTCATGCGACTCACCAAGCGGGATGTCTTCACCAACTCGCGGGTACTCACCTCGGTGTGAACAGTGTCAAAATAGTCCTGCCGAGTTTTTAACGCCATGACCACTTCCTCAAGCGCAGCATTGCCGGCACGCTCGCCGATGCCATTCACCGTGCACTCAACCTGACGCGCACCCGCCTGGACTGCGGTCAAAGAATTGGCAACAGCCATCCCTAAGTCATTGTGGCAATGCACGCTGATGATGGCTTCATGAATATTGGGGGTATTCGCAAACAAATACGAGATCAAGTCCGCAAACTGCGTAGGAACCGCAAACCCGGTCGTATCCGGGATATTAATGGTGCGCGCTCCGGCAGCAATGACGCGCTCCACCACGCGGGCCAAAAATTCCGGTTCCGTACGTGAGGCGTCCTCGGGCGAAAACTCAACATCATCACACAAAGAGCGTGCCTGGCGGACTCCTTCTTCTGCTAAGCGCAAAATTTCGTCCTCGGCTTTACGCAACTTGTGTTCGCGATGGATCTTAGAAGTGGCCAAAAAAACGTGCACCCGCGCCCGGTCGCCTGCCGGCTTTACAGCTTCCGCGGCAGTCGCGATATCCTTTTCCGTGCATCGTGCCAAGCCGCAGATGATGGGCCCTTTGATTTCTGTGGCTATCTGCCGGACAGCCTGAAAATCACCTTCACTCGCGATAGGAAAGCCAGCTTCGATCACATCAACTTTAAGGCGCGCTAGCTGACGTGCCACCTCCATTTTTTCACGCAGATTCATGGAAGCGCCGGGACACTGCTCCCCGTCGCGCAAGGTGGTATCAAAGATGATGACTTTTTCAGACATAAATAACGAAGAATGACAAGAGATGATCCTCGCCTAAACTCCGCACTTTTTCAAAGTTATAATCTGATCGCGATATGCCATGAGCGAATTGCCAGCCCCCACCACTTGAGGCTCCCGCTATCTCTCTCATTTCGGAGAAACCCGCATGCGCATAAAAAGCCCATCCGATGCAGGAATAGTGATCGATCGACTGGAGAGGCCCGTGGTCGAGTCGAGGAGTTCGGGTTCTCCTAGCGGAACCCACGAATCTTTGGCAAGCGTCAGCGAATACTCCGGCAGGTAGTTGAGATCGTTTCGTGCTTTGAAGTAAGCGATGGTAGCGGTCAAGGACCCCGAGCCAAGCTCCAAAGATACGGACGACAGGTGTGCTGTCATGGGAAGCATGGGATTTCCGTCAAAAGCATATTCCAGTAGATTGACCACGCCATCCCCGTCCGGGTCGTCAAAAAAGCCACGCATATTTTCGGGTGGAACCGTGGGAAGACTAGCTAGCCAGGTTGCAAAGTTTGCCTCTGTTGAAGCTGTAAGGTTGGGTTCCTGAAGTAAAGTAAGAATCTCTAACTCATCAAGCGCACGACTGTAAATGCGCACCTGATCGATAAGACCATGGAAAGGGCGATCACCGGCTCCGGCCGGTTGATTCCCAAGAGCAATGGGCGTGCTAGGCGCATTCGGAATGGTGCCGGTGACAGGAGTATTCGCAACCATTTCGCCATCCACCAAGATCTCCAGCTGAGTTCCTGTGTACCGAAGAACCACGTGATGCCATTCATTGGGACTGATCGTTCCGTTTGGCGTAAACATTTCCGTAGTGCTGCTACCCGTCGTAAGACGTGCGCGCAGCCTCCCATTGTCATGTGGTCCCAGGGCCCAAATATGAGTGTTTGCGCTGGTGTTGGTGGCCCGAGAAATGATACGAGCATCAAACGTGCTGGCTCCCTCCCACCTCATCCAAGCACTGATGGTGAGTTGCGAGTAAGGAGTTTCAAAAACAGGAATTTGGATCGTGGAATTCACACCATTGAACCCGACGGCATTGCCTACAATACCAGGCTCGCGAGCAGCATTACTTAAAGTGCCGGAGAAATCCGGGGCAACTGAATTGACGGCTATCGCACCTTCGGATTCCTCGAATAGCCAGGCGGCAATCAAACCATCGGCTGGCACAGCACCTGGATCAGCGACCGGAATCGAGCGTGTGGCCGTGTCGCTATTGCCTTCGGCATCGGTCACCGTTAACCGGGTCGTGTAGCTCCCGGCCGTGTCAAAGGTGAAACTGGTCAACGGACCGTTCGCACCAATAGTGCCGTTGTCGGTAAAATCCCACTCATAACTAACAATGGGGCCAGGAACTGCGCTCGAACCGCTCGCATCAAACTGCACTTCGAGCGGCACAAAACCTCCGCTCGGAGTGGCGGTGAACTGCGCATGAACACTCGGACCTACAGGTGGAGCTTCCAGGTCGTCCGCTAAAAAGGCAATCAACCGACGCAAAATTTCTCTATTGTCTCTTTTGGTGATATCAGAACCAGGGCCGCTATTCCACATGGGCTGCCGGTCAAACATAACCACCACCTTTCCGCTACCCACCGTTTGGACCGCAAGAGACGCCCAAAGCGGATCGGCGATGGTCACTCCCTGGGCATCAATGTTAAGGTTACCCCCCGAAACCCGGTTGGCTGTGTTGAAAGGAATTAATATTTGGGCTGTAGAATTGGTCGGATCGACCGCCACCGGCGAAACACCTTCCCCCTCCAGGACCAGTGGCCCAACCACCACTGGATGTGTGGCGGAGTCGTCAGCCTTGTAAGCGCGGGTGCCGCCTCCCTGGTCAACCGTCACCTGAAGACCATAAGCGGTTGTCAGGTTGTTCACCACATTTTGACCCACCGGATTTTTGATGCCGACAACGTTCCAAGCTCCACCCGATGCGGAATCGCTATAAATCAACATGCCTCCACCAGCTTGCAGCCAGGTATGGAGAGCAGCTTTTTCGTCAGCACTCCACAGCTTCTGGTGCAGACTAAAAATAATCGCGTCGAATTGATCCAGAAATGCGGCATCCAAGGTTGTTGCCTGGTCATAATGCTGGGTGATCTGATACCCCTCCTCTTCCACCATCAGTCGGAACACGGAGAGCCCGGTCGATTCGGTGTCGGTGATAAGCATTGGATCATACGCCGCAGCGCTGCCGGAAGGAACCGTGCCATTTGCGGCAACGTCGCCGTGGATATAGCCGACGCGCTTCTGCTGCGCCTGAGCGGGAACGGGAAAGACGTATGCGAGGAGGCAAAACGTGAAAAGTAAAAGAGCGAGACGAGGTCGGGATACGGTGATCATAGGATGGTTATGGGCCGGTGACAGCAGACAAAACCATCGAAGCACCTTCATTTTGAGCAAAATCCATTCCACTCACTCGGTAACCTCGCAAAACGCCAGCCTCTCAAACTTCGTTCTCATCCCCTAACCTCTTGTGGAGGTAAGGGGATTTGAACCCCTGACCTTCTCGTTGCGAACGAGACGCTCTACCAACTGAGCTATACCCCCAAAGACAATCGAAAAATACTCATCACTCCGAAGCACGTCAAGCGACCTAAAAGCGCATTTTGGTAACGTTACCATTTTGCTCGGTAACCCTTTTTCTGCTGACTCGTTGATTTCCGCACCAAGCGACCCACAACCGCATTTTGGTAACGTTACCATTTTGCTCGG
>DAIRSW010000001.1:26303-62013 GCA_036804205.1 Verrucomicrobiia bacterium
CATTTTGCTCGGCAACCCTTTTCCGCTGACTCGTTGATTTCCGCACCAAGCGACCTAAACATGCATTGCTGCTGCATGCTGGAACAAATCGGTCGCGATCTGTTTGATGAGGTCTTTTTGCATCAGCACTTGCAACCAAGCAGCCGGGATACCATCCCCACCAAAGTAGGCTCCGGCCAATTGACCGTAGATGGCTCCGGTGGTGTCGGCGTCATCCCCAAGATTCACTGCTCGCAATGCTCCAGCCTCAAAGTCACTCGCTGAAGCGAAAGCCCAGAGTGCTGCTTCCAAAGCCTGGACCACATATCCACTTCCCCGAATCCCCGGCGGCTGGCGACGTCGAAAAGAGCCCCCGGCCACCTCTTGAATTTCTGGACAAAACGTCTGTTTCAGCTTCGCTACGATGGGCCACGCAGGATTTAACAAGTCATCCTTCTCCACGCCTTGCAGCGCACCCACCATAAGTGCTGTGTAATATCGACAGGCGTCCATACACGCCACCGCGCCATGGGTGGTGCGTGAGCTCTCTGCAGCTCGATAAATTGCCTCTTCTGGCTTTGAAAAGTAAAATAGTGGAATGGGAGCCAAACGCATGAGTGACCCGTTCCCAGCCGACATTGCGGCAGTTGAGCCGCTGAAAGGATTGCCGGTTTCTTGGTATTTCCTCAGGGAACTTTGCACCGTGTTGCCAATGTCAAAACATGAACCTGTGGAACTCAGGTAACCCTCCCTCCACCACTTCACATAACGCTTCATTTGATCGTCTGCATTAAAGCCACCGCACTCCACCAGGCTTGTTGCCAAACATAAGGCCATGGACGTGTCATCGGTCCATGCACCAGCCGGAAGACTGAATGGCCCGCCACCGACGATGGTGGTGAGGGGTTCAAAACTCCCCGGGGGTTTAAACTCCACGGTGGTGCCTAAAGCATCACCCACCGCCAGTCCCAGCAGTGAGCCTTGGTAGCGACTCAGCAAATTGCTCATGTCTTTACTCATGCCCGAAGCTGGCCCGCGGTCAATGTGCCTTCCCCTAGCCTTGGGGATGGTCAGGCTGCGCGGAGCTGACGTCGCCCAAGGCCTTGGCGACGTCGACGGACTGGTAAAACGGATTGCACATCCAAGATACAGCCACGACCATTTTCAAAGGCCTGCACTTTTCCCTGTAATGCCACCACCCGTTGCAAGTTGAGCAAATGCCCGAACTGACGATAGACACGCGGAAACATGGTGGTTTCCAAAAAGCCTTCAGGACTTGCTAGGGTGACGAATTGCATAAGATCTCCTTTTAAGGTGTGGTTCAATCGATCGGCCACGGCGAGTCCAACCACTTGCACTGTTTGATCTTGATGTTCCAACAGTCTGGATAAGGGACAGTAGCTGTCCCAATCCACCTGCGCCCCAAAAAAATTAAACGGATCCATGCTGACCGGGTAACCGAAAAGCTCCAATTCAGCCTGGGCCATTTCTTGCATGCTTGGCTCAGGCAAACCTGTGAGTGTGACCATTTCTCCTGGCAAAAGCCAGGATGTGCCCACCGCAGCACGTGATTGGTCTCCCTGCTGTTGCAGAGTCCAGAACAAAGCCGT
The DNA here is from genome assembly GCA_036804205.1 of Verrucomicrobiia bacterium. Lineage (GTDB taxonomy): Bacteria > Verrucomicrobiota > Verrucomicrobiia > Chthoniobacterales > CALDSX01 > DAIRSW01. The sequence goes on from DAIRSW010000001.1 coordinate 27,893, forward strand.
CCGGCTGCTGTGAAACACATCTAGCGCTCCGGCTTTGAGCAAAAGTTGCTGGTCTTGCTTGCTGGGTGCAGTGCGCGCTAAAAAATCCCAAAGCGTGGTGAACACACTATGCTCCCGCGCCCGCCGCCAACGCTCCTGCCAGTCTTGACTCAGCCCTGCAATGGCGTTTAAGGGCAAGCGAACGGCTTGGTCTTCCTCAACGTTGTAACGGCCTTGTGATCGCTGCACACAAGGCAAAGCAAAACGAACCCCGAGTCGCCGCGCCTCCAGCGAGTAAAAAAGTGGCGTGTAAAATCCGCGTTCATTGGAAAGTACTGCGGCCATGTAAGCGGCCGGGTAACGCGTTTTTAAAAAGGCACCCTGATAAGCCTCAACGGCATACGAGGCTGAGTGCGCTTTGTTAAACATGTAACCATGAAATCGCTCCAAAGCCTGCCACACTTTCGATGCTTCTTCTTGCGTGCGGCCCAGGGCCAAGGCGCTGGCTAAAAATTCTTCGCCCAACTGCTGAATGAGCTGTGCATCTTTAGCTTTCACTAAGGCACGACGCAACACATCGGCGCGGCCAAGATTCATTCCTGCAAAATGATGGGCTACCATCAAAATATGTTCTTCATAAACCAGAAGACCGTAGGTATCCGCTAAAACCGTTTTTAAACTAGGGTGCGGATAAACAGCAGGCTCAAAACCTTGATGTCGCCGCGTGAAAGCCAGTTTCTTAGATTCATCGGCGGCCCCCGGTCGAATCACACTGACAATGGCACAAAGACAATCCATGTCGCGACAATGCGTCTGCACCAATAACGAGGTCATGGCCGGCGATTCAATATGATGCACCCCACGCGCCTGACCGGAGCTGATTAAATCCCAAGTTGCTTCGTCTTCCCATGGGATGTTGTCCAGCGCGATCTCCACTCCTTGAGTGGCCCGGATGTGAGCCAGGGCATCACGCATCACACTCAGACCGGCTTGCCCTAGAATATCGATTTTTAAAAAGCCAAGTTCTTCGATCGCATTCATATCCAGTTGACTCATCTGGGGGCCGCGCGCACTCGGCTGGAGCGGCATATAGTCGGCTAAAGGCTGCCCTCCAATGACCAGGCCGCAGGGGTGCATCATCGGATGTCTGGGCACATCTTCCAAGGCATGAGCCATGGCAAACACCTCACGCCAAACTGAATCATTGAGGGGCAAAGCACGCGCTTTGGCATTTTCGGCCACGGCATCTTGCCAACGATGCGCGGCCACGGCTGGCACCCGTCGAGTAAAGGCGCGCACTTCGCTTTCGGGCAAGCCCATCACTTTGCCCAACTCGGCTAAAGCAGCGCGGGCGTGGAACCGGTTAAAACCACCGATCATGGCCACATAGTCTTCGCCGTAACGTCGAAATACATAGTCAATAATTTCATCGCGTTGATCCCATGGAAAATCGAGGTCAATGTCGGCCAGCTTAGAAAACTGCATGCGCTCGGGGTTAAGAAACCGCTCAAAATACAAATTAAATCGCAAGGGACATACGGTCGAAATCCCGAGCACGTAACACAGCAAGGAGTCAGCAGCCGAGCCTCGGGCTAAGCAGGGGATGTGCTGCGTTTTGGCGTAACGCACAATATCCCAAACGATCAGAAAATAGTCGGTGTATCCTACGGCAGCGACCACGCTCAATTCGTGGTCGAGCCGTTGACGAGCTTGCGGGATACGTGATTCGAGCGAGGCATAGCGGTGTTGGAGCCCTTGTTGAGCGAGTTTGGTGAGCCAAGCAAAAGGGGAGAGCTGAGTAAATTGCTGAAGAAAAGGAAAAACTGGAAAGCGCCGCGCAACTGTTCGCATGAACACATAGTAGCGTTTCATCGATAGAATGCAAATTCTCCCTTTCCACGCCCCCGTGATTGCTCGGTCTCCGAGGGGTCGCTTATTCTTTTTTGGTCCGCGGATCCAAGAGGTCCCTCAAGCCATCGGCAAAAAGATTGATCCCAACAACTAGAACAAAAATCATCAGGCCCGGCAGAGCGCCCAAATGCGGTTTGATCAGCATCAAGGTGCGGCTTTCCCCCAACATAGAGCCAAGGTCAGCCTGGGGGGCTTGGGCTCCGAGGCCCAGAAAACTTAGTCCCGCCGTTTCTAAAATCATCCATCCAACCGTGGTCGCGGATGCAATCGCGATAATTGGGAAAACTCCTGGGGCAACATGGCGAACTAAAATCCAAAGCTCAGATCGGCCAAGCGCTCGGGAGGCCAACACAAAAGGCCGCTTGCTCAAGGCCAGAGTCGCACCCCGAACTGTTCGTGCGAAAAACGGCACGTTCACCACAGCGATGGCGATGAGCGCATTCATGAGGCCAGGTCCAAGAGTGGAGACAATGGCGAGTGCCAATAGCAAGTAAGGCAAAGCCAGCACCACATCGATGCTGCGCATAAGAAGGCCGTCAAGCCAGCCGCCAAAGTAGCCGGCTATGAGGCCAATCAACGAGCCAATGAGGGCGGCGCATGCTGCAGCGGCAATGGCGACGGCTAAGGTCAAGCGGGTGCCCCACAAAAGACGCGAGAGATTGTCGCGACCCAATAAATCCGTACCTAAGATGTGCCCCTCGGCTCCCAGCGGTAAAAGACGTTGGTTAAGTTGGGATTGGTTGGGATCGATTAAGGGCAAAAGGGGGGTAAAGACCGCGATCAACAAAATGATGAGGATGATCGCGGCACCAAGTGCAGCGAAAGGCCGCGCCAGCAGCTGGGCAAGAAATGCTCTCATGCTTCAGCCAACCGGGGATCGAGCCAGATCTGCAAGAGATCGGCCACCATGTTAAAGAGAACGTAAGCGGTCGCTAAAACCAGTACAGCACCAGTACAGCACCCTGTACCAGCAAGATATCCCGCGTTTGAATCGCCAGAACCATCATGCGACCGAGACCCGGCCACTGGAAAACGGTTTCCACATAAACGGCCCCACCTAGAACAAAGCCGGCTTGCAAGGCCAGAACCGGAACCATGCTGACCATGGCATTACGGAGGGCATGCAGACCGACCACGCGTATTTCGGTCTGACCTTTCGCGCGAGCGGCGCGCACGTAGTCGAGTTGCAAAGTTTCCACCATTTGCCCGCGCATCAAGCGAGCGACCAAACATCCGGCTACCCAAGCCAAAGTAATCGCCGGTAAAAAAAGATGCGCCAGCAGATCGGAAAAATCATTAGGGCCTATCACCGAATACATTCCTGAGGCGGGAAAAATTCCAAATCCAACCGCAAAAACACTGACCAGGATAAGGCCCAACCAAAAGGACGGTGTCGAAATGCCCGAAAGAACGAAAAAGCCAATCAAACGATCCGGCCACTCATTCCGGTAGAGAGCACTCAGCGTTCCGGCCAGTACGCCAAAGATGGTGCAGAGCATAAATGCCATGCCTGCGAGCAGGAGAGTTGGGCCAGCGCGTTCCAGCAATTCATCGCGGATGGGTCGATTAAGATGTGTTGATTCGCCAAAATCACCTTGCAACACTCCTCCGAGCCACTTGGCATAACGCTCGGGCCAGGGTCGATCCAGATGCAGTTCTTTGCGCAATTCCTGCAAATTCTGCTCTGTCGCATAGGGACCGAGGATGGCCTGAGCCGGATCACCCGGGACCAAGGCCATCATAAGGAAAACCACAAAGCTTAGGGCCAACAAAATGGGCTCCAAGAGGAGAACACGTCGCGCGAAAAGTCGAGTCATCAGCTACTCAACCTGCACGAGCATGCCCAGAATGCAAAACACAAGGTTCCTGCGTGCGGATGTTGGAGCACCACGCATCCTGGAGTGCACGATTCAACGAAAATCGGCTTTTAGGAAAGCCTCCACAAAAGCCGAGCTTTCGTGATAAATTCCGGGAGCTTTAAACCGCGCCGCCCTGCAAGTTGGTAATGATGCTGATCAGCGGTAAGAAGAGCGCAATGACGATAGTTCCCACGACCAAGGCGAGAAATACGATCATGACCGGCTCAAGGAGCGAGGTCAAACCCGCCACGGCGTTGTCCACTTCATCATCGTAAACATCTGCGATCTTCAGAAGCATTTCTGGCAGTTGACCGGTTTCTTCACCCACATCGATCATGCTAATAACCATGGGAGGAAACACACCACTGGCTTCAAGTGGCTGCACAATGGATTCCCCTTCCTTAACGCTGTCATGTACCTTACCGATGGCATCGGCCACCACAAGGTTACCCGCCGTTTCGCGAGTGATATTAAGCGCCTGAAGAATGGGGACACCGCTGGTGACCAAGGTTCCAAGGGTACGGCTGAAGCGCGAGATGCTGCTTTTTCTGATGAGATCTCCAAAAAGTGGCACCCGAATTTTGATACGGTCAATGGTCTGACGTCCTCCCTCAGTGCGCGAGAAGGCAACATAAAGAAACACAAAGAGTGCAATACCACCGATAATAAAAGGAAACTGGTTTTGAATGAAGCGGCTCGTTTCGATTACGAAGGTTGTCAGGGCCGGTAAAGGTTGGCCCTGGAGCATGTCGTCAAAGATTTCTTCAAATTTCGGCACGATAAACACCATCAGGAACACCATGATGGCGACGGCGATGAACATAACCACAATCGGGTAGAACATTGCAGCAACGACTTTGTTTTTGACTTTCTGCGCTTTTTCTTGGAACTCGGCGAGACGCGAAAGGACCACCTCAAGCACACCGCCAAGTTCTCCCGCTTTCACCATATTTACATACAGTTTGTTGAAGATACGAGGGTGCGCGGCTAACGACTCAGAAAAAGTGCTACCTCCTTGAACAGATTCGGCCAAGCGATCAATGGTGCCTTTTAATACGGGATCGCGTTCTTGTTTGCCAAGAACGGTAAGTCCTCTCAGCAAGGGTAGACCAGAATCGATCAGCGTTGCGAGCTGGCGCGTAAAGATCATCAAAATCTTGCTCTTAATGCCGCGCTTGCCGACTCCAGAAGCTGAGACTCTTTTAGCTGACGAAGATGAGGAGGCGGCTGCGCTGCGTTTGACTCGAGGTGCCCCAGCGGCTCCCTGCTCGGTTACACTGGTAGGAAAGTAGCCGGCCTGCCGGAGTTGAGCGACCGCATCGTTGGTGCTGCTTGCATCAATAACACCGGAAACTTCTTTTCCGAGTGCATCCATTGCCACGTAATTAAAATTTGCCATGGGAGGTTGTAGGTTGGGTTAAGTTTGCTTAAAAACAGTTTAAAAGATAAATTGGTGAAACCAACAGATTCTGTCGTAAATCGCTTTCTCTGGCTTATGACCGGCTTTCGAAGCACTCAAGACGCGAAGTGCAAAAGGATAGAACCAAATAAAGGATCTGGGAGAGATCCTGACAAGCAAAATTTTCTGAGTACGAAAAACTTTTGCCCAGAACTTGGCGCAAACCAAAAGAGGAGCATAGTATGGGCATCTTAAATTCACCGGGCTCAGCCAATCCGCTTTGATGCAACAACCAAACATCGGCTAAAGCAACGGAGCTTTTCTAAGCCATGCCCTCGCTGCTTGGCAAGTCATGGTTTCCAAAAAGCTGAGAAAAGTTTGGGCAGGACTCTTACTAAGAACTATCCTGCATGCTCATGGTATCGACTTAGTATTTTTGCAGAGCGCCCCCCGGCAGTTTGCACGCTCCCTTTGCCGTCGACCTCAAGCGGAAGCTCGTTGACAGCCTGGGGTTTTTTCGCCTAGCATCCTCAATATGTATTCGCCGCTTCTGGCTGCCTTGCCCATCCGCCGTAGTAATGTTCATTTACTTGTTCTTGGTTTTCTTACTTTAACCCTCTCGGCTTGCGGCTGGTTTGGTTTGGGGGGAAGCAGCAAGGGTCATCAGCTGACCCTGCCCACATCGGATGGACGCTCAATCACGGTCGGGGGAGGCAACACCGTTGTCGTTGCCTATTCATCGGTGAACAGCTTGCGAGCACCATCAGTCCCCACCCGCCTTTTAAATTCGCGGGCTTTGGCTGACCGCCAAATTCATCTTGTGCACATCGTCGACTTTAATGATCGCATCCCACGCCCCCTACACGACCGCACCACTTCAACTCTCAACCGTCGATTAATTCAAGAGCGTGAGCGCATAGCAAATCAGCATCAGCGCGAAGGTTTAAGCCGAGGAGCCCTCCAATCCGTTCATCTCGTCACAGACTTCGATGGCAGCCTGGCGCGTCAGGTTGGTTTTCAAGGCTCAACCAGAATTATGGTCTTTGACCCGTCCGGACGGTTGGCTCGAACCTACGCGGCCACACCCTCGCCCCAAGAGCTCAGCTCGCTCGCCCTCGACTTAAGACAAGGACGCGCTACCGGGAGTGCGGTTGCTGCCCGTCCATCACCGACGCCTGCACCAAGTGTTCGACCTCAACCTACACCCGCCACCGTGGCCGCAGCGACGCCGAGCCCGGACGTAATTCAGGCTCCCAAGCGTCGTAGCTGGCTGAGCCGTCTCAATCCTTTCAGCTCAGGCGACCGCCCCGCTCCGGTTACTTCACAGCCGTCGGCTGCCTCTTCGGAAATCTCCACGCCGCGTAGCGAAGCAGAAAAGGTGGCTCAATATTTAGGGGTCGCGCTTCCGCAGGTAAATCCTCCGGAAATTCGTCGGGATGGTTTTGCTGAGTGGACCAAAACGAAAAAACAGATGCGCGGCGCCGGTCGACCAAGCCCGGCTTCCGATCAAGAGATCCTTGCTGCGTTGCAGCAGCAATTTATGAGTGACCGGAATCTCCGCAGCCGACGCACCCAAGTGAGCGTCGATGATGGCGTAGTGACCATTGGTCCCGGTTTGCGTGATCTGAGAGAAGTGGCCTTAGCCGCTGGTTTGGCCTTAGATCAGATGCGAGTGCGGCAGGTGCTGATCGCCCTGCCCTATCCTGGATTGCGATGAGCATCAAAAGCCCGGGCATCTGGTCGCTTCCACAGCAACTACGGCTTGGCTCGACGATTCTCTGGCTCAGCCTGCTGGCCGGAGTGATTGTTTTGGGTTCTCGCTGGACCCAGATCGCATTTTACGGATCCTCACTTGTTTATTACGATCAGTGGGGTTTGCATGAGCGACTTTTTTCGCCCTACGTCCGAGGGGAAAGCTCTCTCGAGACGCTTTTTGCCGCGCACAATGGGCATCGCATTTTTTGGACTCGCATTGTCGCTTTGGCCTGTTTCGCTTACGAAGGTGTTTATAACAATCTCACCCAGATCTTGGTGAATGCGATCATCCCGGCGATGAGCGCCTGTCTACTTACAGGCCTTGGTTGTCGGCTGTTGCCACGCAGCCTTGGGTTTTTCGTCTGGCCCATCGTGGTGACCGCCGCTTGGGCGCTCCCCTACACCTGGGTGAACCTGGTTTGGGGCTTTCAAGGGCAATTCCATTGGCAAACCTTTTTTGCCATACTGGCTTTGCCAGGGTTAATTCTCGCCAAACCCGGACGTCCCTACTGGTTTCTCGGATTGGTGGCCGGTTTGGCTTCCCTCGGCACCGGAGGCTCAGCTTTTCTGGTAGCCATGCCAGTTTTGCTGCTCATGCTGATGCGCGCCATGTATCAAAGGAAAGAGCGCATCAACTCCGCCATCACAGCAGTTGCGGCATTAGCGATAGTCGGCTTGGGCTTTCTCCTCTATCAGCCTGAAGATAACTCCCGATGGCAAGCGGAAACACTCGGTTATTTTATCTTAAGCTTGCTGCGTTGCCTCGCCTGGCCGGCACCCGAGAGCGCGCCTTGGGTGGCCTTCATCATCTTTGCCCCAAGCATCCTTTGGATCAGCCTGCTCATATTGAATAAGACAAAGTCTGCACATATAGAAGTTTTGTGCGCATTCAGCCTGTGGGTGGGAACCCAGTGTATCGCGATAGCCTTCGCCCGAGGCACGCAAGGCATTGGCCCCCACGACCGCTACGCGGACTTTCTCCTACTGGGATGGCTTGCAAACCTAGCCGGGTGGCTGGCTTTCCTTGCTTGGCAAAGTCGAGCAACCCTTACCCCGGTCAGGCGGTGGGCCGTTCGCGCAGCACTCATCCTTTGGTTTATTGTGGCGGTGCCTCTCATGCTAGCTAAAACCACCTACGGCTTTGAGCGTTTAGATGAATGGGTCTTCTGGAACGATGTTCGAGAGGAACGTGTTTTCCGCTTTGTGCAAACGCAAGATCCCGCCGAACTCGAGCAAAACCATCGGCTCATGCTTCCTCTGCCTCATCCGGATGCACTTGAGAGGTTTTTGCTAAGTCCCAATGTTTTGGACCAAATGCCAGGCCCGTTGGTCAGCCGGGTTTCCCTAGAATCCAACGAGCCAGGCCATTTCGACACGGGAGAAATCCCTCTTTGGCTACCCCCCATCACGGACCGAAGAATTTTCAGCTCCTACCCGCATTGGGAAGAAAAATCGCAGTGGCAAAGCAAACCATTGATCGATCAGGGCAAGCACCTTGAGTTTTATGTGGCCGGCGAAGAAGTTGGGAAAGGCATGCGCCTACGTCTGGTCGGGGTCAACAATGGAAAACGCAGTGAGGCAAAGCTGTCAGCCCGTGCTGATGACGGCTGGCGTCGAGTCGTTCTGGCCCCACCGGACGAGACTTTTTATGTGGAAGCCCTCGACAACCGTTCCAAACGTTGGATCGCGTTTACCGAGCCGTCCTGGATCCATCCTCGCACCGCGCAGGTCGATAATTTTCTGGCGTTTATACGTCAACATGTGTGGACGATTATCCTTGGTCTCGTTTTTGGGGCATCGCTAATACTGACAATCAGACGAACAATCCCCAGACCGACCGAACGCCAGGCGGTGAGTGCTTCCGAGAGAGGCCTGGATATCTCCACGTCCTAAGGGCTCGCTGGCTGAGACTCACGTTTTGGGCGCAGACTCAGCCAAAAAAACACCGCTGCTGCGAGAATCATAAAAAGGCTAAAAAATTGCCCAGCGGTCAGACCCAAAATCAAATCGGCGTCGGGTTCTCTAAAGAATTCGCACCCGATTCTGGCGATGGCATACAAAAGAAAAAAACAGCCAGTGATAAAACCGTCCGGCGGGTAAGCGCCACTCCGCTTGCGCCACATATAAAAGATGGCCTGCAAAATCACAAACAAAAACAGGCCTTCGGCGAGTGCCTCATAAATTTGAGAAGGATGCCGTGGGGTCAACACCTCGGCCAGCACCGGCTTAAGTTCTGGTGCGTGGGGCACGGCTTGAATGACTTCTCCAAGATGCACCGTTCGCCCTAGCAGGTCCGAAGCTTGCTGGGTAACAGTTTGAACTGTTTCCCAAGATCTGTAATAAAGTTCGGCTGGAAACTGCACCGCCCAACTCCCTTGAAAAGGTCGTCCGTACAGTTCTCCGTTCACAAAATTGGCAAGACGTCCGAGAAAGATCCCAATCGGCGCGATACTAACCAAGTGGTCTCCTAGGTTGAGCCAGGATTTTTTATTCAGCTTTGCGTAGACAAAGACGACCACGCCAACAGCAAATATTGCTCCATGACTGGCCATGCCACCTTTCCAAATTTGAACCACAGCGAGTGGGTCTTCCCAAATCGGCTTCTCTGAATAACCGAGCAGGAAATATCCGAGGCGTCCTCCGAAGAAGACCCCCAACAAAGCGACCCAGGTGAGAAAATCTCCCACCTGTTGAGGCTCAAGTCTTAAGGCATTTTTTTGTGCCGCCCATCTCAGCCACAAGAACCCAAAAATAAATCCGAATGCATAAGCCAAGCCGTACCATCGGACCGCAAACTGCTCTCCTAGTTGCAAGGCGACCGGGTCAAGATCATGCAGATAAAATGTTTCCATAAAACGCCTCTAACCCATCCGCTCGGCTTTCGGTAGCTCAGCGGTCAAAGTCTGCTCAAGCAACTGGATTCGAGGCAGATGTCGCCCCCCAGCGAATGAGGTATCGAGCCATACACGGACCAAGCGCCAGGCCAACTCAAAGTCTACTAGCCGCGCCCCGAGCGCCAACGCGTTGGCATCATTGTGTTCTCGAGACAAACGCGCAACCTCCTCAGTCCAGGCCATGGCGCAGCGTATGCCGGGCACTTTGTTAGCAGACATCGCCTCTCCATTGCCGCTCCCCCCTAGGACAATTGCACGGTCTGCGTGCCCATCCACCACCGCGCGCGCGGCAGGCTGGATCGTCAGCGGATAATCAGAAGCCGGCTCAGCGCCGTGTACTCCAAAATCGAAGATTTCATGACCGTGTTCAAGCAAACGCCCTTTCAAAAATTCCTTTAACGGATAACCTGCATGATCTGAGCCCAAAGAAATCTTCATAGCGAAGCTTTTAGCAGGTTTGTAGAAAACAGCAATGCTTCTTCCGCTAAGGAAATGCTCTGGGCCTTATTGATTCCTTAAACGTTGAAGCGGAACTCCACCACATCGCCGTCCTGCACCACGTATTCTTTACCCTCGATCCGGAGCTTTCCAGCGTCCCGCGCTTTGGCAAAACTTCGCAGCTCCATGAGGACCTCGAAAGCCACCACCTCCGCCGCAATAAAACCGCGTTCAAAGTCGCTATGAATCACGCCGGCTGCCGCTGGTGCCTTATCCCCGGCAACAATGGTCCAGGCGCGGGACTCTTTCGGCCCGGTGGTCAAATACGTTCTCAGTCCCAAAAGGTGATAAACCGCTTGGATCAACTTGCCGACCCCGGACTCTTCGACTCCCAAATCTTTCAAATACTCCTGAGCTTCTTCCGGAGCTAACTCAGCGAGTTCACTTTCAATCTGAGCGGAGATCACCACCGCTTCGGTGCCGGCATGTTGATCCGCATATTCCTCAACTTTTTTCACATGCTGAGCGGCAGGCGCATCGCCAGCTGATAACCCGGCCAAATCCGACTCGGTCACATTGCAGGCAAAGAGCATTCGTTTGCTGGTCAAAAGGAAAAAGCTTTTCAGCAACTTGGCCTCCTCAGCACTGCACTCCAACCGAGACGCCAAACCTCCGTCGTTTAAGTGCGGGACGAGCCGTTCAAGTAATGCCGCCTCCGCTTTCGCAACTTTATCCCCCGTCCGGGCAAGTTTCACCTGTTTATCCAACCGTTTTTGGCATGAGGTCAAATCTGCCAAAACCAGTTCGGTATTGATCACTTCAATATCCGAGATCGGATCCACGGAACCGCTTACGTGATGAATATCCGGATCTTCGAAGCAGCGCACCACTTGCACGATGGCATCGACCTCCCGGATGTGGCTTAAAAATTGGTTCCCTAAGCCTTCCCCAGCACTGGCACCTTTTACCAAACCGGCGATGTCGACAAATTCGATGGCGGCCGGGACCACTTTTTCGGATTGTGAAAGTTCACCGAGCGCGTCGAGTCGAGCGTCCGGCACCTGCACCACGCCCGTGTTAGGTTCGATGGTGCAAAACGGGTAGTTTGCCGCTTCCGCTTTGCGCGTGCGGGTGAGGGCATTAAAAAGAGTGCTTTTGCCCACATTCGGGAGTCCAACGATACCAGCCTTTAACATAAGGCTTCAAGACCTAGCAGTGGTCGAGCCCTCTGGCAAGGCATCACCTTCCTTGGGCTGTGTTTCAGAACTCGATTTGATCCGAATGCCGAATCACGATCTGAGGTGTGTCTTCGTAAAAGGTCACCCGGCCTTTAGCTTGCAGACTTTTGCCAATAAGATCCTCAATAGCGGACAGGCCGAGACCTCTCAAAACGCCTTCTAAGTCTCGCTCGTTAATCAACAGGACGAATTCTTTGAAGTCCACGTCCTCAAAAATGACAAATTTGAGATGCCCGCGACTTGTCTGACTCACATCACGGACCACACCCTGCACCGCGATGCGCTGGGCTCTGGCCGCACGGATCGCTTCAAGCTCGGTCGCCTTAACCAACGTGCCTTCCGGGACGATCTCCGCGTCGCGAAAAAGAAAAGCATCTAACTCATCGACTACGGTCATGTCCAATTCAGGCGTGGTGCCTTGAGTCCAATCGAGTTGGGTGATAACCGGATTGTGATCGCTAAATTCGGGCCGTTGCGGCACTTCAACGGAGATCAACTCGGCACCTGCGTAAAAGATATGGTCAAAACAGTTGTCCTGATACGGCCCGGACGCCGGAATTGTGATCCGTTCTGCGAATGGCACGTTTTCGAAACCCCACTTAAGTCCAGCACGCTTGAGCGCGTGCAGGGTTTGTTCATCTTGAAAGCGCTCGTCATCCACTGAGGTATTGAAGTCCCCGGCAATCACCAAAACACAGCGGCCGCGCTGCGAATATTCTTTGAGCATCTTGTCGGCGTGCCTCAGAATCTGAGCAACGGCCTCCTCACGTTTGGCGCGGTTATCAACTTCGTCACCGTGGTTGCTTTTAAGGTGAAGACTGTAGGCAAGCAGAAAGGTGTCCGCATCAAGCTCAATGGCAGCGAAAGCGTAGCCTCTCGGTGACTCGGTGCGCCCTGGTGCAAAAGGCACCTCTTTGTCCTCCCCCTGGACCCATGCACTATCCGCGTTGAGTCGCGAGGCCACAACAAGGTTCTGGGGACGCGGAGCAAAATCCGAGGTCACATGCACCGTAAAGCCGGGCAGAACCGAAACAAGCTCCTCGGCTGCCTCCCAGCCGTGAATTTCCGAGAGGAGCGTCAAGTCAGGGTTTACTTCCTTGGCGTAAATTTGAAGAGCGGTCATGTGCTTTTCCCGCTCACCAGGCTCCGGCTCCCAACGGCGCCCAGGAAACCACTCGATGTTGTAGCTCATGATGGTCAACGGGTTCGGTGCGGCCTGAGTCCCAGACACTGCTGGCGGTGCCGGGCTGCTTAAGGCCGCTGGCGTGGGTTCCGGGGTCGGTTCCGATGTTGCTTCGAGCGTGGGATTAGATTCCCCTTGGGGTTGCTGCCGATCACATCCGGATAATATGAAGCTTAAACAGAGGATTGCGAGGGCTAGGAAACGCATCTCGTTCCCATGCATGAATCCTATGGCATGGTCAACCATTCAAAGTGCAGATTTTTCTTTCCACTATTCCCAAGTTGACAAGCTAGGGGTGTAACCGTGACCTATTGGGGCTATGCCTGATGCTTCACCCGTTTCGCCCAATACCAACGATCAAGTCGCGGTGCGTCGAGAAAAACTTGCTGCGCTCCGCGAACGCGGGGTCGACCCTTTCGGAGCACGCTTTGCAGATCTGACCGGAATCCAGGAGGTCCGCACCGATTTTCAGGAAGGCCAAAAAGTTCGCGTGGCCGGACGCATGACCGCCAAGCGCGACATGGGCAAGAGTCAATTTTGTGACATCAGCGATATCACCGGACGCATTCAATTTTACCTGCACACCAAAGAGGTTGGTGAAGAGCAGCGCGCCATTTTTGATCTGCTCGACCTAGGAGATTTTGTTGGTATCGAGGGTGAAACCTTCCTGACCAAAACCGGTGAGCCGACCATCAAAGTCACCACTATCCAAGCCCTAAGCAAAGCTCTTCGTCCCTTACCGGACAAGTGGCACGGCCTAGCCGATGTCGAGCGCAAGTATCGGCAACGTTATCTTGATCTGCTCGCCAATCAAGAAACCCGGGAGATCTTCTTAACCCGCTCACGAATCATCAGTCGCATCCGCGCCTGGCTGAGCGAGCGGGGATTTCTTGAGGTCGAAACACCGATGATGCAAACCATCGCCGGAGGAGCCGCTGCGCGACCATTTATTACCCATCATAACGCTCTGAACATGGAGCTTTTTCTCCGTATCGCTCCCGAGCTTTATTTAAAACGCCTCCTGGTGGGTGGCTTCCCCAAAGTTTTTGAGCTTAACCGCAACTTTCGCAACGAAGGTATCTCACGTCGCCACAATCCGGAGTTCACCATGCTCGAACTTTATGAGGCCTACGCTGACTTTGAGGTTATGGCTGAGTTAGTCGAATCGCTGATCTGCGATCTGGCTGAGGAATTTTCCGGTGGTTTAGTTTTGGAACATCGCGATAGCGAGGGTCAAGTGAAACGCACCATCAACCTCACCCGGCCATGGCGTCGGGCCCGTTACTTTGATCTCATTGAAGAAGCGGCTCCCGGTTGGCAGGACTTAACACCTGCGGAACGAAGGACTAAAGCAAAAAATCTGGGCGTGGAGCTCTCCGCCGAAATGGAAGACTTTGAAGTCACCCAACAGATCTTCGAGAAGCTAGTCGAAGAAAAAACTCTCGACCCACTTTTTGTGACCCACCTTCCTAAGGAACTGGTGCCTTTGGCCAAACAAAACACCGCCGAACCTGATTTGGTGGATGTTTATGAATTGATCATTAATGGCGTCGAGATCTCACCCGGTTATTCTGAGCTTAATGACCCGGACATCCAACGCCAACGTCTCCTCGAACAGGCCGGTGAAGAGATTCAAAACCTTGATGAAGATTTTTTGTTGGCCTTGGAACACGGCATGCCCCCGGCCGGCGGGATCGGCGTTGGGATCGATCGTTTGGTGATGATGCTGACCGGAGCGGATTCTTTGCGCGATGTGATTCTCTTTCCACAGATGAAACCGCAATAGCCGGATCTGTCCTTAGGCCGGCAGGCACTTGGCGCAACGACCAATGAGGGTCAACTCGTGATCCTCCACTTCGCACCCTTGCGGGGCGAGGCCGGCGAAGCTGCTCTTACACCCTTGCAATTCCAAGATCGAACCGCACATTCGACAAACAAAATGGTGATGATGCCCCCGCGGCTCCTCGTAGCGTGGGGGTTGGCCGGGCAATCTCACCACTGTCACCAATTCTTTCTCCTGCAAGCGTGCTAGCTGACGATACACCGTCGAAACGCTCATGGCGTCGGTATGCGCTTTAGCTAAATCCGCAATTTCCTGAGGGGTAAGAGGGGCGGCAGCACCTTTCAGCACTTCCTGGATCGCCCTTTTCTGTCGAGTGGACCGTTCTTCCATAGATTAAGATTCAAAGAGTGAACCTTGGTTTATTGCGAATTTTTTGCAATAAGAAGAAGGCGTTCAGCCTATGGTTTATATGGCGTCGCATCTGGTCCACCCAACGGCGGGAGGGAGATTTTTCGAATTGCGAGCGTCACTCGCTTTTGGCCACCGGGCTTGCCCCGGTGGTGATCACCATTGACCTCCAGACTCTCCCTTTAAAAGATTCCACCAGCCGGGCTTGTCCCGGTGGGGAGATGATTCAAATCAAAGCGAACTTCGTAGATTGAAATTCGCACTGAATCACTGCTCCATCCTGGCGAGCAGGATGGAGGCAGCGGACTGGGGACGGAGTCTGGACTCAATTTCTTTCCCACTGGGGCGAGCCCGGTGGAAGAGCCGTTGAAGCGCAATTTGGTAACGTTACCAAATTGCGATTGCGCCGTTTGGAGTGCTTGGCGTTGCGCCTGCTCTCCAAATTCAGATCTGCGCCGGATTTCTATTTCACTCCGCTTGCAAAGCGGAGAGTTTTGTGTTCATACTGGCCGCATGAGTAAACGATTTTCTATGTGGCTCGGTCTAGCTTTGAGCTTTCTTTTCGCGGTTGCGCTTCGCCCCACCGCGTTTGGGCAAGAGCCTTCAAAATTCGAAAGAGTGATGTCTGAACTATCCACCGGGGGTGTTTCGCTTAATTACATGGATTTTGAGGCGGCCAACACTTTCAGTCTGTTTAAGGTGATGGATGATCTTCTGGCGAGTGTTCCAAAAGAAGAGAAAGAGGACATGCCTGAGGGCTTTTCGTTTCAAGATCTTGCACGAGGCAGCGGTCTGGATGGCATCCTTGCAGCCGGATCGAGCCAGGTGCAACGAACTACCGGACGGGTTGATTCCATGTTGCATGTGCTGCTTTCCAACGGTCCCACCGGACTGCTGAGTTTGGTTGGCAAACAAGCCAAGCCGTTTCAATCCGTGCAACATGCCCCGGCTAATGCCGACCTCGTTTTTGAAACAGAAGTCGACCTCCGCGATACACTTTTATGGGTCAAAACTCTCGCAGAAGCTTTTGGCAGCGAGGACGATTTAGCTAAGCTTAAGGAGCCCATTCTACCAAGCGGCGAAAGCATTGAAAGCCTTATCCCAAAACTTAACTGGCGCACCTGGTTGATTATTCGATTCGACCACGAAAACACTTTAGAAGTGGGTGATGGGGTTGCTCTTCCCGCTCCGCAGCATGCGGTTTTGGCACTTGAGGACGTGGCTTGGGCTTGGGCCGAAGCCAAAACTCAGCTGGAAGAAGGAGTTACACAAGGTGCTCTTCTGAAGACTGAATCCGATGGTATTGTGATTTATACAATGACAGGTGATCCAAATCTTGCGCCGCCACCCATGGAATTCCGTCCCGTGCTGCGTGTTGAGAATGAAGGGCAACGGGTGCTTTTGGCTTCTTCTTTAGCAGCCATGACAGAAACGCTTAGCAAGCCGGCGGTTCTAAGTCAGCAACCAGCTTTTGCCATCCCTAGCGAGGGAAACTTTCCTGAAGAGGGCAACCTGCTCTTTTTCCTCTCCCCGAGGCTTATTCATGCCATGGAAAACAAGCTCGCCTCGGCGATAAGCCAAGAAATGCCAGAGGGTTTGTACGGTAGCATCATGGGGGTTTTCGCATGGAATCGGATCAACGACGGCGGCGGTCTGCTCTGGGCCATAGCGGCAAAGAACCAAAGCTTCCTCTTGGCTGGCAGCAATCCTTACCCAGTCTCTCCTGTGCCGGCTCCAAACCTCGCCGTAGTCGGCGCCTTAGCCGGAGTCGCGATCCCGGGTTTCGTTCGAGCACGGGATAGGGCGATCGATACCAGAGCGATGAGCGAGGCCCGGAGCATTGTAATATCGTGCCACGCCCATGCCATGGACACAACACAGTTTCCGGCGAGCCTAGAGCAACTGGAAGAAGGAGGCTATTTGGAAACCGGTTTCTTTGCCAAACAAGAGAAACCATGGCTTTATCGGACAGGTGTGACTCCGCAAGATCCCCCTAATACCCCGCTGATCATCTCCGCCGAACCTTACCAAGGTGGCTACATTGTTGGCCATGTCGACGGGAGTGTGCAATTTACCGTGTCAACGCCTGCTTCCTTGGGCTTTTAGGACCCTCGTGAGTCGCCGGCCTAGCCGGTCACGCCGAGGATCCGACAGGTCCCTGTGCCGGGAACGATTTGGCCGATTTTTTTGAGCTTCAAGTCTACTTTGAGTCGCTCTGCTTTGGCGGGGGTGCAGATCAAGGCAAGGCCTATGCCCATATTAAACACTTGATACATCTCTGCCGGATCCACTTTCCCTAGTTTTTGGATGTGCTCAAAAATAGCTGGCGTCGACCAGGCCGTGGGATCGATCTCAACATCGACTCCGACCGGCAAAATGCGCGGCATGTTGTCAATCAAGCCTCCACCAGTTATGTGGGCTGCGGCTTTAATATCAGAGTATTTGAGGGTCTTAAAAAAGCCCCAGTATGACTTGTGCACTCGAAGCAATTCTTCTCCGAGCGGACGGCTCAAGCCAGGTAGCCGCCGTGTCATGGCATACCGCTTTTGTTCAAAGAACACTTTGCGAGCGAGCGAGTAGCCGTTGGTATGAAGCCCGTTGGAGGGCACACCCAAAACAACGTCTCCTGGCCGGATGTTTTGCCCATCCCAAATTTTGCTACGATCCGCCACGCCAACAATGCAGCCGGCCAGGTCGTATTCATCCTGCTGGTAAATACCTGGCATTTGGGCTGTTTCGCCCCCGATAAGGGCACAGTCATTTTCGCGGCATGCTTTCGCAAACCCGGCCATAAGCTCGCCGAAGACAGTCGGCTGCAAGCTTCCCGCTCCCAGATAATCAAGAAAAAACAGCGGTCGCGCTCCGGTTACTGCAATGTCATTCACACAATGATTTACCAGGTCCTGCGCCACGCCCCGATGCGCTCCGGTGGGAAAGGCGAGCTTAAGTTTGGTGCCCACACCATCTATGCTTGCGACCAAGACCGGATCTTTCATGCCCGGAAAGCTTGCTTGAAAAAATCCGCCGAACCCACCGATCTTGCCTAGCACCGCCGGGCCATGCGTGGATGACACATGCTTTTGGATGGTTGATTTTAGGCTGTTCCCAAGATCCACATCCACCCCGGCTGCGGTATAAGATTTAAGGGCGGGTGAAACTATTTTATTCTTTGTGCGGGCCATGTTTAGCTGGGAAAAAGCTCCAGTTGCGGCTCTGGCCCGGCCAGACTGCTATCCCGTGAATGTCGCCGTTCCATAATATATTTATCCAGCTCGGGATCAACTGGCACCGGGTAACGTCCATTAAAGCAGGCTAAGCAAAACTTATTTTCTTCCCGCCCGCTCGCCTTCACCATCCCAGCCACATCTAAGTAGCCGAGACTGTCGACTTCTAAGTAGTCGCAGATTTCTTGATGGTCCAAACGATTCGCCAAAAGCTTTTCTGGATCAGGAAAGTCGATCCCATAATGGCATGCGAAGCGATGAGGCGGACAGCTCACCCGCATGTGAACCTCTTTGGCTCCCGCTTCTCGAAGATTGACCACCCGCGCTTTGGAGGTTGTTCCGCGAACGATACTGTCGTCGACTACCACCACACGCTTGCCTTCAACCAGACGTTTGACCAGATTCAGTTTCACCCGGACATCGAAGTCACGAATGAGCTGGGTCGGCTGTAAGAAAGTACGACCGATGTAGTGATTCCGAACAAAAGCCAATTCCATGGGCAGACCAAGTTCTTCTGCAAAGCCAAGAGCTGCATAAGTGCCAGAGTCGGGCACTGGAACTACAAGATCCGCCTCGGCGGGATGGAGGCGGGCCAGTTGCCGGCCCATTTCCGTACGCACCTGGCTGACCACTTGATTATTGACGACGCTGTCCGGACGAGAAAAATACACATGTTCAAACATGCAAAAAGCGTCTCCACCGACCGGCCAAGGGTGTTCACTACGAATACCACTTTCAGAAATAATAATGACTTCGCCGGGTTCGATCTCGCGCACGAACTCAGCTTGGATCAAGTCAAAGGCACAGGTTTCGGAGGAGAGCACCCATGCATCTCCTAGCTTGCCGAGGGCCAATGGTCGAAAACCGTGTGGATCACGAGCTCCAATAATTTCGCGCTCCCCCATCATCACTAAAGAAAACGCCCCTTGCACACGGCGAAGGGCGGAAAGCAGGCGGTTGCCGTTGGCGCTCGGGCGAGCAAGAAGGTGCACGATAATCTCACTATCGGTCGTTGTATGAAAAATAGATCCGGAACCTTCAAGTTCTTCTCGAAGAACTCCAGCATTAACAAGATTCCCATTGTGCCCCACCGCAACTTGGCCAATGGCCGTCTCGGCCAGTAAAGGTTGCGCATTCTTAATGTTCGACGAGCCGGTGGTGGAATATCGAACATGCCCTATGGCCCGGTCGCCCGGTAGACTTTTCAGAGTGTTTTGGTCAAAGACATGAGAGACCAAGCCCATACCGCGGTGGGTATTGAAGGGACTGTTGTTTCCTTCGGCTGAAATGATTCCGGCACTTTCCTGACCACGATGTTGAAGCGCGTAAAGACCATAGTAAGTGACTGTTGCGGCATTGGGATGGCCAAAAATACCAAAGACGCCGCAGGCGTCACGAGGATGGGTTGCGGAGGAATTCACGAAAGAGGAGGAGGGCGAGAGCGCTATTTCTTTTTGCGCAGGGTCATGGATTTAAATCGCTGCTCCCCAGGCGGACTGATAACTTCGATATCAGGGTCCTCTTGGAAGGCATTATGCACCAAACGTCGGTCAAAAGAATTGAGGGGCTTCAGACCCACCGGACGACCGGTTTGCCGCACGTTGGCAGCTTCAGTCTGAATATAACTTAACAAATCATCCCGCTGAATGGTCCGGTAGTGCTCACAATCTACGGTCACCTTAGACGAGCTTTCATTCTGTATTTGGAGCAGGCGATTGAGTAGATATTGCGTTTCCTGCAAGGTCTCACCGTTCGGACCGATCAACCGTTCGCTTTCCCCGCAGTACACTTGCAGGAGAAGACCGGTATCCGTCTCCACTTCTTCGATGGTCACAATGAACCCAAGATATCCGAGCAGCGTATCGAGTAGTTCTTTGGGACTGGTTTCCATAGAGCCTAAAGCATTACCGACAAATCAATGAAGATCAAGACCTACCGCTTCTTCTTCTTACGAGTATGGGGCGTGCCTTTTTCTTTATAGGCTGTGCGTTGCTGAAGAGGGTTAGTCGGCTTGTTGCGTGGTTGCTTGACCAAATCGGGCAACGGCTTGTTCCGCGTCAGATAAAGCTGAACAATCGAGAAGACGTTTTGGGTGGTCCAATAGAGCGACAGAGCCGAAGCAAAGTTGTAACAGAACAGTAGCATAATGACCGGCATGATCATGAAAATGCGCATCTGATTTTTATCCCCCGTTTTCGGCGTGATATGCATCTGCCAAAACATCGAGCCGGCCATGATCAAGGGCAGAAGGTTTAACGGCAAAAAACCAAGATGAGCCACTGTGTCCGGACTCGCTAAATCGTTGACCCAGAAAAAGTTTTTGTGCCTGAGCTCCACCGCTGTTCCAAGCATGGAATAAAAACCAAAAAAGATGGGCAGCTGAATAAACATGGGCAGACACCCCGCGAAAGGATTGACCCGATAATCCTTATAAAGCGCCATCACCTCTTCGTTCATCTTTTGCGGGTCATCTTTGTGCTTTTCCCGAATGTCTTTCATTTTCGGGGCAAGCAGAGACATGCGTTTCATCTCCATCATCGCTTTGTTTTGAATGGGATAAAGCAAAAGCTTGATGATGATGGTGAGGACGATGATGGCCACAGCATAGTTGCCGACCCATGATTGAATCCAGTTGAGAGAGTTCAGAAGAATTTCGCTGATCCACTTAAACCAGCCAAAATTCATAATCTGGGCTTGGTCAGCCTCCAGACGTTGCAGCCGCGAAAACTCACGTGGGCCGGTATAGAGCTTGAAGTTAACGGAGTGGCTCTGGTTAGATTCAACCCTAAACCCGGGCATCCCGAGCGCTCCTTGAATGTGTCGCACTTGGCGACGGTCCTCATCGCGATTTGCGACGCGGGTGGCGAAGACTCGCTCCGCCGGCACATCCACCGGAGCCAGGATGCCAGCGTAAAATTGGTTGCGCAATCCCACCCAAGAAATCTCTGGCCGCTCCTCCTGATACACCGGTGCCGGCGAACGAAGCTCTACGCCAATCAACGGAATGCGTGAGCCATCGAACCAGTTGGCACCCGTCCGGGTCGCACGTCCTTGGCTTACAAAGTCGAAGCCGGTATAATGCGGCATCTCCTGCTCACGGATCGGCCCGATTTCTCCCACGAAAACAAAATAATCATCACGTTGAAAATCCAGAAGCCCCTGGTTCGACCAAGTGAGAGTCATCTCAGTCAAAAATGGATCACCGTCTGCGGCGGCAGGTGGCAGCCGAAGAACTTTTCTGAGAGTCACATTTTCCCTAACTTCGCGTTCCAAAACAATTTCCGGTCCCAACCCACGAGTTGCAGCACCGACTTGGAGGTCGTAGTGGGCTTCTTCTGGACTATTAGGATCTTCTAAGATTGAACCGATCGGGAGGCTTCCAAAAGTGTTTAGGCTGATGGGGTTTCCCTCGTCATCAACATGGTTGAGGAGCAGCACCTCGCGTAATCCTCCGCGACTACTAAGGCGGAACTTGATTTCATCGTTCGCCTGAATCTCAACAACGCGCTCTTCCGGCAAACCCGATGTGGTAATCTGAGGCGCTCCTGGTTGCGCTGTGTCGGTGGCGGGAGTCTCGTCCTCAACTCCGAGCGAGCTACGAGCGCGCCGCTCCTGTTCCTGCTGCTGTTCGGCCATGAACTCGGCATGTTGACGAGCCCGTTCTTGTTGTTTGCGGGAGAAATCCATGTTCCACCACACCAACCCAATGATTGATAAAATGATGGCAATCCAAGCGGTACGATCCATGACAGAGAAATTAGAGGTAATCAGAAAAACTGTTGAGTGAGGCCCAATGCAAAAATCACGCGTCGCAGTTGGGGTAAGAAAGAGGGGCCAAAAGGCTTCGAAATGGCTAATAAGTCAAGCGTTTATGGTGCAGGAACGTCATGATCTTTACTCAACTCAAGCGAATCATGCAACTGCTGAGAGCAACCGCTTGCCCGACGGAGACTCACCCTGCGTCGCCGCCACTCCGACGACAAGGGAAGGGGTGGCAAAACTTCGGGCACCGGATCGTAACCAAGCCCCCCCCAAGGTTGGCATCGGACTAAGCGACCGAAGGTGAGGCGAAGTCCTTGAATGGCTCCATACTTTTTTAACGCGCGGAGGGCATACTCGGAACAGCTCGGCTCGAAACGACATCCGCAACCGGGTCCTCCTAATGCGTGCAAAAACGGGCGAAGCGTCCAACGATAGGCATGCACCAAAGAAATAAAGAGCCACCTCATGGTATCGGGAGGATAGCGAGTGCATGCGCTAAGCGCAACCATTCTTCGCTCAATTGCTCTCGCTCCTTCGGTGGGCAGGGACGTCGCACCACCACAACCAGCCATAACCCCTTCGGCATATCATTCCGTTGCTTTCGAAAATGCTCCCGCACAAGTCGACGCATCTGTACGCGGTCATGAGCCGGACCCAGTCGGCGCGTGGTGATCACACCCAGCCGGGCGGGCTGAGGCACGTCAGTGATCAAGGCGCTAAGCAAAAGATACCGGCCTCGCTGAGTTTGGCCCTGAGCTTTCACCCGAGCAAACTCATGTCGCGAGCAAAGCCGGGTATTTTTCGGAAAAGACTGCACCTCCTACAGGTTCCCCAAGCTGGGCGAAAGGCCAAGAGCAACTTTTGAGTGCACCTCAGATATACAGAAAACGTAGCAGGTATCACCAGGAAGGCCAGGAAGAGCTTGAAGAGATCAAGGGCTTGTTGGCTGAGTTCGCCGTCAATTGTGATTCACTCAAGAGGTCAGCGAGAAGGCACTTTGTTGAGCGGAGTAGCTTGATCTGATGAGTGTTGCTGGTGTGGCCACCCGGCTTGCCGGCTTGTACCGGTGGAAGAACAATTGAGGCTTCGCCGGTTCAGGCCGTCGGCCGTCACGCCTCTCCGCACGGACGAGCCCGTGGAGCATTGATTGCGTTCACCCAAAACCTACAGAGCCCGCTGGCTAGTATCCTTGCGGCCACCGGGCTTGCCCCGGTGGGGATTGACCATTGAAATCCAGGCTCGTCTCTTAGAAAACTTCCACCGACCGGGCTTGTCCCGGTGGGGAACTGATTGAAACAATGCAGACGCCATTGACTCGTGAGATTCGCACCCAATCACTAAACCGGGATCTGGATTTCAAGTTTACCCCCACCGGAACGAGCCCGGTGGAAGCACGGTCTCCGCGCAAAATGGTAACGTTACAAAAATACGCTTCCGCCGTTTTTGGATACCTGGGGATGTTGGCGCGACGAGTTCACGTCCAATGATTGGCGAGTTCGCGTGCGAATGTGATTCACGATGAGCGAAAACACTCTTTTGAGCGGGACTGTTGAGCGAAAATTAATAGCTCGATTGACGATTGTTGCTTGTGTGGCCACCGTGCTTGCCCCGGTGGTTATCATCATTGAAATCCAGACTAGTCCCTTAGAAAACATTCCACCGACCGGGCTTGTCCCGGTGGGGAAATGATTGAATCAAAGCAAGCTATTGACTCGGTGCGATTCGCACTCAATCACTGCTCCATCCTGGCGCGTAGCATGGGGGCATCGGACCGAAGAAACCGGGATCTGGATTTCAAGTTTCTCTTCACCGGAACGGACCCACTAGCTCGGCTGAAGAGCGGTTTCCGCGCAAAATGGTAACGTTACCAAAATACGCTTGCACCGTTTTGTGATACTTGGGGCTGTAGCCTCTAAGAGTATAGGCCCGATGATTAGCCAATGATCCTCTGGGGTATCGGGTGAATTATTCCGCGCTTCTCCATGTTTTTCTTCATGCCCTTCGTGCACTTTATGGTGAATTTTGAGAGTCCCTAAGTTGGAGCTCCGCGATTCTCACGTCGCAATTTGCTACTCGGCTCGTCTTCGCCAAGTGCTGGCGTGCGGGACGCTCCATTGGTATTTTCTGTGATGCTCAGGGATGAGCATGGGCATGTCTTGCTCACGAAGAAGCTCAAAATGTTGACTCAACAATCGCTGAAGATTCGGCCAGGTTTCCCCCGCTTCTTCATAACCGCCGATCCAGTTGGTTTTTGGAGTAAAACCTTCCAGCCACGTGTAGGGTGAGGTTAAAATGAGAAGCCCCCCAGGTTCGATCAGATCTGTCAGACTCTCTAAAAAACTGACCGGCTCCGGCAGGCGATCAATCAAGTTGGCCGCGTGTACAAGTTGAAACCCGCCCAAGCCCGAAGAACGTAGCTTTTGCGCGTCTCCCTGGCGGAATTTGATACGTGAGGCATTCCCGGAGTCTGGCCTGGTGGCGATCGCCGCTTGAGTCAAGCTGCCTTGCTTTGGATAATCATAAGCGAGCTGGCCCTCTTTTTGAATCGTCTCGGCTGCGTCGATAAATGCTTGGGAAAAATCAATGCCTATCACCTCCTCAAAGACCTCACTCAGAGCGAAGCATGAACGTCCTACCGCGCAGCCGATATCAAGTGCCCTGCTTGGCGGCAGGCCTTGAAGGTCGTCAAGCGACCATGTCTCAAGCGCGGTGCGCAGCGGGAAATCGAGCCCCTCTTGAGGGCCGAAGCTCCAAGGCAGAATCTCCTCAGCCTTGCCGTAGTGAAACAAAAGATACTGGGCGACCAGCTCTCGGCTCTCGTAAGGATTCATGGAAAAACAATGGGGCGCGCCATCATGGGATGGCGCGCCCCGGGCTGTTATAAAAGCAACTTACTCCTCAACCAAAGGCTGGAGGTAAGGTCCTACCTGAAAGTTTTCAATTAACACACCCGTCTCACCATTGCGATGAATACGAACTTCAGGCACATTGATCTCCGGCGTTTTGCTTGGGCTAAACAAGATATCGTCGTGAGTGGCATTGCCTCGTTTGGCAAACATATCTGGGGTTAAATGACCTCCGAGATGATCACTGCGCCCGGTGGCGACGTGCATGGTCCCGAGCACTTTTTCGTCCTGAATATCCCGACCGGACACTGGCAGTTTTTGTGTGCCAAAACCGAGTTCACCCAGCTCACCGGTCACCGGATCGCTTTCCAATTTCGCATTATGCGTGTCCACGGTATCTTGCTGACCGGAAATCAGCGTAGCTTTCTGGATTCTCCCGTCTGCCACGTGCATGAGCCCAATGGTGCCGTCCTCATATCGCATAGGGAACTCACCACTTGCACCCGTTGGAACGAAATAAATTTCTCCCGCTGGCAAGTTGGCTATGTCCGGCTCTTTGCCCAAACATAGTCCATGACTTTTCTGCGCTTCTTGCTGACCGAGATCAAGGTGCAGGGTGTATTTCGTCCCGGACACTTCGTAATCGATCTCAACCCAGTCTGCCTTGGTCATGCCAAGTCTCATTTTTTCAGCTTTTTTACTGACTTCCCGATAATCAACCGAAAGGCCGCTTGCTAGAATAATATCGTTCACTCCATGCAAAGTCGCCCCGCGAAAACCATACTGCTTCGCAAACGCGGTAAGTGGAGCTGTGGCGGAATAAGTCGAGATGCAAAGAATCAGGTCGTAGTTGGGATACACGTCCTTTTCGAGGCTCAAAATTGAGCCGTCCACAGAAACTGCTTCGTCGGGAAGATCCAGATTGCTTCCCCCGGTTATTTCATACGCAAACATGTCACCGCCAGTGAGGTTAAGTTCAGCCAAAGTATCGTCCTTTAGGGCGAGATAGAAGTCATGGTAAGCGTGTCTCTGAATAGTCAGGTTTGCGTCCTGCAAAAACCCAAAGTCTTCCATCTGACGCGTATTCTCAAGATCAATGAGAATACACACGCGCTCGCCAGGACTTGGATCAAAAACGGTCTTTAGCAAACGGCTCAGTGAAAAAGGAGGAAAACTCGTGAGTGAAGGAGTTGAGGTTTCGGCTATAGTAGTAGTGTTCATAGGAATTGGTGGAATATCACTTTGTGATATGATAAAGTTAACGACTCGGGAGCGTGAAACGACGCACCCAAAAGAGCGATGAGCGGAAGCGGAACCCGAGACGTCCAGAACCGGCCGATACCCTGCCTAGGTCTCGAACGTGTGGATGAAAAGACCGGACCGTAGCTTCGGCTCAAACCAGGTGCTTTTGGGCGGCATAATTTGATCCGCATCACTGATGGCCATCACCTCTTCCACTTTGGTGGGGAACATCGAAAACCCAACCACTCCGTCTCCATGATCTATCCGTTTTTTTAACTCCTCAGGACCGCGTATGCCGCCAACGAATTCGATGCGCTGATCCGTTCTCGGATCTGCAATGCCCAAAAGTGGTGCCAAAATATTGTCTTGTATAACAGAAACATCCAAAGCGCTGGCTGGGTCGACATTTTGCGGTTTGTCCCAAGCCAGAGCGTGCCACTGACCATCAAGATACATGATCGCCGACTGTGGTGCCGTGGGCATCGTCTCAGTGGTTGGACTTACACGAAAAACCTCACCGAGTGCGGAAAGAAATTCAGAGGGGCTTCGACCGGGTATTTCATGAACCAAACGGTTGTAGGGCAAAACCTTGAGTTGATCCGCAGCAAACACCACAGCTAGCATCCATTCGTAAGGCGCAGCCGAATCGCCGACTCCAGTGCGTCGTAGCTTGGCCACATTGGCAGCGCTGGCAGCACGATGATGACCATCCGCAATGTAAAAAGCCTCAACCTCAGAGAAGGCGTCCGTCACTTTCGCGCTCTCTGGA
The DNA here is from genome assembly GCA_036804205.1 of Verrucomicrobiia bacterium. GTDB lineage: Bacteria > Verrucomicrobiota > Verrucomicrobiia > Chthoniobacterales > CALDSX01 > DAIRSW01. The sequence goes on from DAIRSW010000001.1 coordinate 54,583, forward strand.
CCGCTCACCCGCCACACCGCGTGGGCAACGCCATCTGGCGCGGTAAACTGCACACTCGGCTCACCGGCCGTCACCTCATCCAAAACCTTCCTGACCTCCGCATGAGCCCGGTGGGCCAAAAACACAGGGCCGGTTTGGGCGCTGATCGTATCGATCAAGCGGGTACGATCAGCTTCTTTGTCCGGTCGTGTTTTCTCGTGCTTTTTGACCAAGCCACTTTCGTAATCTTGAACCCGGCAGGTCAACGCCACGCCCGTTTGCACGTGGTGGCCCATGGTTTGACGATAGACGTAATAACAAGGAGCCTGTTCCCGGATAAGAGCACCTTCGGACTGCAGCATCTTCAGGTTGGTTTTTGCCAAATCATAAACGCTAGCATGATAAGGATCCGAGTCATCCGGCTGCTCGATTTCGGCCCGATCAACGCGAAGCAGACTGAAAGGCTTGCCCTCAGCCAAGGCCTTTGCCTCAGCTCGATTTACCACGTCATAGGGCACAGAGGCCACCTCGGACGCCAGAGAGGGGTCAGGCGCTAAGCCTCGAAATGGTTGAACCAGCATAGTCCTTAGTAGATAACGATAGCGGCTCGGGTGCGAAGGTTATCGACGTGCTTTTGAAACATCTCCTGGCGCTTTTCTTGAAGCACCAAGTTGTGAATTTCGGAACGAACTGAGCTGAGCGAGCGGGTCACCCCGCCGCGACGCTCTTCCACACGTAGAATGTAATACGCGTTGCCCAACTCCAAGACTTCGCTGACTTCCCCAGGCTTTAGGCCAAACGCGACTTTCGAAAGTTCGGGGTTGAGGGTACTTTCGTCGATCCAACCCCAGTCCCCTTCCATTTCGCGCATGCTATCCTCAGAATACATGAGAGCCATGCGACCAAAGTTGTCGCTTTCAATGACCTTAGCACGAATCTCGTCAGCCATACGACGATTTGCTTCGCGATTTTGTTCCTCGCCTTGGTAGATAGTGATCATGCTTAGTCGAATCTCGGCCTGGCTTTGATACTGACTAATGTTTCGACGATAAAACCCTTCGATCTCCGCAGGGGTCGGAATGCTGTTCACGCGAGCTACCCGCTGGCGCATGGCTTGCACAATGATGCGATCCCGCTCCAGCTCACGAAATCGTTGCGGGGTAAATCCTTGGGCCTTGAGCACCTCAAGAAACTTACGCTGATCGTTCTCGAAGTCTTCACGCACAATACTACGAATCCGATCTTCAATCACATAATCCGGAATCTGCAGGCCTTCACTAAGAAATTCCTGCACCACCAACTCACGGTCGATGAGATCTTGTAAAGCTTGTTGGCGGACTTCCCTTACTTGCTTCACATATTCCTCACCGCGAAACTGCTCAGCCAGGGTGCGCTCGCGCACGAATGAAATTTCTTGCACCTGCGAAAAGGTGATAGGCTTACCGTTGACCATGGCGGCCAAGCCATCGACCACCTGACGACGGTCATCCTGGCCATGCCCCGTTTGGGTAAACATCAGGGAGAGGCCTAGGAGTATCGCAGGGATAGCTTGACGAGGTAGCGTGGAAGAAAGAGGAGAAATAGGGTTTTGCATAAGAGAGCAGCCAGCATCGGCGCAGAAAACACGGAGATGGGATTCGTGGATTCGAGCCAATACAAAACGGTAGAAAACCCGTCTGGCAAGTAAAAAGCAAGGGTGCAGCTCAAAACAACCCCACCGCAATTCATCGCCCCCCAACCGCACCCGATCAATGCGCCGTTCCTTCAGAACGCATGGGCTGGGTGCGATCATTTCCCGGGGTTTTACCCCGGGCTGGTATGCGCAGACCCCGTTGAGGCGAAGGTTTGCCCCAACGGGATTTAGGTTTATCTTGAAATGGCTCAAAAAAAAGGGACTACGAAGAGTCCCTTTTCTGGTCTTGTGCTTAAGCACACCAACTCTGCAAACTTTGCGAAACTTTAGTAGTCGTCATCGAGAACCAACCAAGCCCCTCGACTATATTCTACAGGTTTGATCACACCGGGAACCACGAAGCTTGGATCAAGAAAAGCACGTTCGTGATACCAGCGTCGGTTCGGCGGGTTATAGACATTGTTTTGTCCCCAACGGCCTTTGGCGTGCTTGCTTTCGAACAACTGAATCATCGAGCCGTAATAATTGAGATTTCTTCCGCTCCAATTTTCAAGAAATCTAGGGAAGTTTTCTAGCCCTCCGCTGTAGCCATTTACGGTTTGAACATTTCCAGTAACGAAAGCGGCGTTAACGGTGGTGTGCGAGGCTCTTCGGTCGCTATGCCCCACATTTTTGTAGCTACCTTCGTCTGTAAAATTGTTGCTGAGAACGGTGATGGCATCGGCCGCAATCATGGCCGGAATACGATCATACGGCGTCCCATCCGGATTCGTGCCTGAGGTCCATTCCTCATAAATGTCTTCTCGAGTATAGGCCTCAGCAGCGGTGGGGGCAGGATTGCTGGTGTTGTTTGCTCGAGGATCGGTGCCGGTGTTGAAGTCGCCGTGGACATACATGGGGCTTTCAGAGGCCACCGTGATGCCATGAAAATTACCTTGGGTATCGTAACGTCCTCGCAGGTGTGCTCCGTTTACCAGCCGAATTCCTTTTTTCGCAGAGACAGGCCTAAAGCCTGGCTCCCCCTCAATGGTGTCCCATTTAAAGGTTGAGGTCGCAGAGTTGGCCGCAGACAGATCTTGTATGTAGATGCCTCCATTGAAATCTTTCCCGGCAAATTTGGGTCGATGATTATTGATTTCTTGCGATAGAAAGCCTATATCGAGGTCGGTCAAGAACATTTCACTAGCCTCACGGTTGTCCCGCATGAAACTTCCACCTGAATGGCCGGTGGTGATCAGTTTTCCATCTTGGTCGGCTAATCCAAGACTCTGATAGACCGCAAGTTCAACGGGGTGGGTGATATATCCATCAGGAGTCCTGCTATTGAGCGTGGTGACATTGGGATCTTTGCCATCATCCCCTGTGTGAATTTGGACTTTCACACGATCTTCGCTACCCAGTGGTTTTGTGGAATCAATAAAAATTTTGAGATCGGCAAAGTTGCTTAGACGACGTTCGGCAATACCATCAGGTTCTTCATAGCCCGGAACTACAGGTTCGATAATCTCCCGTGCTTCACCGGTCACATTGGGGTTATTAGGATATTGGTCGAGATAATCCCGGGGATTCAGTCCAAGTACTTCGTGACGTCCAACACCACTTTGTTTCCAGTTAGCTCCTAGCTCCGCAGCAAAGCCACGAAAACGAACCTTGTCGCCTGGAACCATACCACTCTTACCGCGTTGAGAGTTCTCATAAAAGAGGCGAAATATGCCGGCATCACTCTCTTGGCCGTCAGGAAGCGTTGTGTAACCTCCTGAGTGCTCCATTGACCCACCAACCGCTGACACTCGATCCCAAAAAGTAAGGGTACCGCCACCGCCTGGTCCATAGTAAATTCGAGAGTTTGCGTGCACCTGCCCAACAATATCCATATCAGGGCCATTGTGAATTTCCAAAATGTGTTCGTAAAACGCTGCGTAAGCAAGAATGTTATTGTAAGAAACATTAAAGGTGCGAGACACAGAAACCGCAGTATCCCCTCCCCTTACGCTTGGAGTACTCACGGTCACGGTAACCAGATAAGTATACTTCTGAATCGGAAGTTCAGACCAACCGCGTTCTCTATCGAGCTGAACAACTCCTTCTGGTGGCATATCGCTCGGTAGCGGCTGCCCATCACGACTCAACGCCTTAATCTCAATGCGCTCCACGGTGAATCCCTCAAAGTCCTCCGCAATGACAGGATAATCGGCCGGATCAAATTCCGCAAAGAAGATCATTTCACCTTCGGTGGAGGGATCTTGCCTCACACTAAGTTTTTTACCAAGACTCCTTTTCCAATAAGCAAATGTCATCTCCAATACGCCATCGGCCAAGGCTTGAGCTTGTAGCCTATGGGTGCTTCGCAAGGTGAAGTTGGTGTTCTGACTCGTAAATTGGAAGCTGGCCGCCGCCCAGGAAGCGAGGATTGCAGCGAAAAACATGGCCATGACCAAGATATTTCCGTCGTTCCGGTTGATGAGGGTTTTCAGTGAAACTTTCATAGATTTACAGGATTTGTGAGTTGTTTGGGAAATGTTCAACGTGGGCCGGCAAGCGCACGAATGTGAAAATAGGTATTGGCATTTTGTCGGTCGGGCACAGTTGGCCCCCCTGAGAGGAAATTATCGTACTGTCGCGCCAAGAGTTTGAAATTCAGGTCGATCATGACAGCATTAAAACCAAAGCTACCGCGATGGAATGGCCATGAGTGCGCAATATTCGGGTCAGGATTGTACTCTGCAAATTGATCACTCAGAATGCGAAATTGGGTGCTGGTTGGATCAAAAGGTCCTTCATAAAGGCGCAGCTCATTCTCCACCAGCCATATGGTTATGCTCACAGGCCGGTTGTCCTCAGCTTCATTCACATTCGCCGTCCTCCAAATACGAAATCTTACGCCGTACCCACCAAGGGCAGAAGGAGGGAGCGTGGCACCTTCTTGATCAATAAACTGGTAACCATCCTCCGTAGCACGCTGCATGAGAATGCTGACGTTTTCGATCGACTGTCTCCCGGTAGATTCCACGATTGACACCGACATAATTCGGGCGAAAAGCCGTGTGCCGATTTCCATCAGGGAAAAAAGCACCGCCGTGGCAACGACCAGCAAGCCAAGGCTGAAAGAGATTTCCACCAAGGTGAAACCCTTTTGCCTTGTGTTGCCTAATAAATTCGAGCTTTTCATGGGTTCCGTTAGTTTGTGCTTGCCCGATAGGTCACAATCCGAATGGCAGGTTTTTCGCCGCCCGCCATCGATTCTGTGTTGGTAAATATTTCAAACTCGATCCTTCGCAGATGCGGTATTTCGCTCACCGTGCCGTCGGCCTCCGTGACTTGCAAAGTATCCATAGCTGTGACACGCCGGCGAAGCGTGCCTGTTGACCATGGAGTCGCCATTTCAGGGGTTAAATCGGCGCGGGTCGGATCGGCCACAATATTGATTGGAACGCCTTCCAGCACAGCCCATCCATCATCATTGTAGATCGTGCCATTATAACGCCATCTTGGTGTGTAGGTGGCTCTTTGATAAGTAAAGCTATTGGGAGAGGGAGTTGTGGTGACCGCCTCGTCCTCCGGAGTCTTCAGGATTTCGGGGATCACGCTTTGTCCTCCGTCACCAAGATCAATGCTGTAAGGCAGAGTATGCACTTGGGACAACATAGATCGTAAAATATCCGTAGCTGCAGTGTGGTCGCGCACGTGATAGGTCTGACGATGCATGAACAAAAATCCTTGAATCAAGCCTCCGCCGACCAAGCCAAGAATGGCCAAGGCCACCATGATTTCAATGATCGAATAGCCTAAGCAAGAGCGGTTTAGAAGGGGTTTTTGGCGCTGATTTCCTGGTATTTGCATAACACACTGATTTTCAGTGACTAAGGAGCATACCTTGTGCCAGCTCTTTTCGCAAGTCCTTCTACCTCAATAAGTTCCCGGTCATATCCGGCCAGAGCACAGAACACACAACCAGGAAATCAGGGTTCAAGCTTCCACACTCTCAGAAATGCGAGAAAGCACCGCTGACCGAAGCTCAGCTGAGTCACATTTGACTCCAAAGGCAAAAATTTAAGCGGTGATGAACCCGTAGAGTAGAGAGTGACAGGCGGCGCTTGCAAATTAAGGCCCTCCTGCCACTCCCGTCGTCGAACCGGACGTGCAGATTTCTCCCGACACGTCGGGACTCTCCTGTAAGCATTTCCTCATAGGTAATACCAAGTTCAGATCTCGCCTGCGAGGAGAAGAACTTGCATTCTGAGTTGAGCTGACATACGGAATCCCACATGAGATTCCAGTTCGGACAGGAATACTTTCATCGGGCAATCCAAAAGGGCTTTTTCGTGTGCTTGGAGTGCCACTCCGAGCAAGCCGACCACCCTTAACCCCTGGCGCATCGCAAATTCCCGCCCTGCTTTTTCGTCGATCAGAAGCAAATCAGCACCAATCTCCATGGCCAGTACAATGGCTTCGCTTTCGCCCCGGTCCAAGATCTCGCCGATTTGTGTTACTTTTTCGTGTCAGACACGGGAACGATCCTCAACCATGGCGGAATCGAAGGATGGAAGCGCAGCAGTTCTTCGGCGACGGCAGGCGGAACGACCACCCCTCCGAACAGTTCAGCCACCAATCCGGCTTTGCCCACAGTCAGAAGTGCCGAGATCGGCGAGGTATCACAAACGACCAGCACCGTCAGGAGAGTTCGGAGAGAGTTGCGAGATCGTGTGCAAGGTCTTCGACGTCGTAATTAATAGTCACGCCGCGACGGCCAACCTCCTGAAGGAATGCCGAAGTCGAAAGCCCAGCCAGGCTGGCACCTCGTCCCAATGTCAGCTTGCGGTCTCTGTAGAGGGCAACGGAGATCTCAACCTTAGCCAGCTCGCTGGTTAGGCCTGTGCCCTCGATTTCGGAATCGGGAAGATCAACAATCACAATTGAACTCTAGTCGAACCGTCTGGGATTCACAACAAGGAAACGACTCCTTGGCATCCCTGATCGCATTGCATTCGAACAGATTGTCACAGAGACATAAGTGGTAGCAATCCTGATTGTTCGGCTTGGCGCTGGACGATCGTTCTCCGCTGGGTCACACTTTGAGACTTGGGAAAGAAACTATGAAATCAAAACCGAGGTGCGTTGGCCCCTGCGGGCGCCGAGCTTACGGCTTCCAGCAGGTGGCCTCAGTGCGTGCCCCAGGCGGGAGGGCGAGGCGAAGCTCCGTCTGAGCCAACGGCGTTTGAGCTACACTTCTCTCTATCCGTCAGAGGGCTTCGTGTTCCCCTGCCGAAAAGCGGTGGTAAGGCCCACGCTCATAGGAGACAGGGATTGTGACCCCAGGTATCACAAATGAGGGATCAAGAAAAGCTCGCTCATGATACCAACGACGGGTGGGAGGGTTGTAAACACCGGACGCTCCCCACTTGCCGTTAAAAACCTCGCTTTCGAATAGTTGAATCATTGAGCCGTAGTAGTTAAAAGATTGACCGCCCCAATTCTCCAAAAATCGAGGGAAGTTTTCCACACCCCCACTATATCCGCCATTATAACCCGCCCTCCGCTCGTCCTGCACGTTGCCTGTGAGAAAAGCCGCGTTGATAGAGGTGCTATTAGCCGCTGGAGTCTGATCAGGGGTGGTGTCCCACGCAGGATCCGTCCAAGCATTACTCAGCACGGTAATGGCATCAGCCGCAATCAGTGCCGGAATACGCTCATAGCCGTCGCCCTGCATGAACTTTTCATATTTCTCGTTTTGCTCTAGAGCATCGGCTGCCGTGGGTGTCCTAGAATCCACAATAATTTTTTTATCTTTATCCTTGTAAGGAACAGGAACTTCGTTCGCT
>DAIRSW010000002.1:0-38536 GCA_036804205.1 Verrucomicrobiia bacterium
TTTAACCGCAACACCAAACGGCGATGGCGTGAACAACCTAATGAAGTAATTTCTGGGAGTGGGAGCATTTGAGTCGGCTCAGGCCTTTTTACCTCAATTGAGCCTTGATGATACTGATCTTGTTTTAACGTTCTGGCTCGATCCTGAGCAACAGGGCGCGACTGAAACGGTTTGGTGGTCTGAGAACTTGACGCAGTGGTATGATACCGACATTTCGATTGAACCCATTGGGATCTCTGCGGGGCGTCACGGCTTTGAGGCGCGTGTTGCTCGAGGCGTCCGGAGTCAGCTCTTTATGCGCCTGGTGGTTTCTCCCACTGCGGATCTAGGTCTTTAAGTCGTCGTCGTTTTAAGCCAACTCCAATAACCAGGGCGAGCCCGAGCGAAACCCAGACGAACCAATCGCCCCAGAGGACGTACAAGGTTTGTGCGGGATTTGGGGACACCTCGATCTGGGTTGCAAAAACTCCTTCAATAAAGGTGCTGCCGCCACTTTCGAAAATGTGGGTTCGTCCCCAAGGATCGATCACGGCTGTGACCCCGGTGTTGGCGGCTCTGATCAGGGGACGTCGCGTTTCGACGGCACGAAACATGGCGTTATGAAGGTGCTGCGTGGAACCGATTGATTGCAGAAACCATGCGTCATTGGTCATGTTGATTAAAAGCTCCGCGCCTTCGCGTGAAAACCGGCGCGCCAACCCGGAGATGGTATCTTCAAAACAGATCAGAGGAGCGGCCTGCAGCGCATTGCTCAACTCGAAGAGGGTGAGTTCTCTACCTGGGGTAAAATCCTCGGGAAGCAGGTCACCGACGATGGCGGCAAACAAGGGAAAGCTTTCGCGAAACGGCACGTATTCTCCAAACGGAACCAGCCGGATTTTATGGTAGACCTGAAAGTCCTGGTTTTTGTTGATGATGCCAGCCGCGTTATACTCCCCGCTGGCATCCGCGTCAAAGCTTCCAAAAACGAAGTCGAAATCTCCAAGGCCGGCGATTTCCATGTGAAAATCATAAATTTTGCGGTGCACCAAAAAACCACCGGGGGCGGCCGACTCAGGCCACACCATAAGATCGGGGTTTTGGGTAGCGGCGACCTCACTCAGCCGCTTCAAGTGTTCGAGCAGCGCCTGCTGATCTTCAGGTTTTGGAGAGCGTCGCTCCTCGAGCGAAGTGTTGGGCTGAACTAAAGCCACGCTCATAGTGACTTTTTCATCGTCCTGTTGGCCAAGCGTGTGGATGCCATAAAAAAACCAAGTGGCCAGAAGAGCGACCGTCAATGTGGCATCAAAATGAGCACGAATTTTTCCGATTTTGGCTTCTTCATGAAATCGTCTCAGGGACAGAGCAATGATTACGTTAATAAACACCAGAGGAAAGCTTAAACCCAAGGCACCAATAGAATCGGCGGCTTGAATCATAATGGGCGACGACGCCAGGCCAACTCCAAGGGTGTTCCATGGAAAACCCGAAAAGATGGTGCTACGCAACCACTCTTGGCTTAGCCACACAGCGGCACAAAAAAGTGCGATAAGCAGGTTTACTCGGGAACCGCGGAATGGCCGGTCGCTCCGTTTCCATGGATTCACCATGGCCACCAGCCAAGTGCCTATGGCCGGATAAAGAGCGAGATACATACAAACGGCGACGGTGCCTAGCCAGGTCACATTGCCAAGCCAGTGGAGGGTCAGCAGAAAAAAGGTTAGTCCCCAAACCCAGCCGAGCATAAAAGCTTTTGCCATGGCACGGCGTCCGGGGCTTTTTCTCCAGACAGTCAAGAAAAGAGGCACAAGACCAACCCATATAAAGCCTTCTAAGGCCAAAGGCGGAAGAGTCGCAGCGACCAAAACCGCCGAAATGACCGCCATCCCTATAGCGAGACTAAGCTTTGGCGGTCGGGATGGCCGACCCTGTTGCACAGCGCTAGTTAGCCGGTCACGAAAAGATGCAATCTGCATGACTTACTCGCGCCGCCGTCTGCGGCGACTTGGACGCTCTTTGGTGCGTCCGGAAATCAGATCACGTAAATCACGCGAGTAAGCCGTGTTTACACTAAAAGAGCTATGCTTCACATCTTCCATGTCGTGCAAGTTATCACGATCCGCATTCACAAACCCAGTTATAACTAGGCCCTGCAGCGTATCGAGAAAATCTACCTCGGTAAAGCCAGAGATTTTTTTGATCAGTTCATCACCAGAAACCGTCGTCCCCACAAGGCCGATAGCCCGAAGCAGCGAGATTTCTGAACCACTCAATTTAATGTCGCGCATAGAAAATCATCCGCCATATGGGGCTATGGTGTCAACACAAAGGATCGCGCTCATGATCGGACAGTGGGCGGCTCTCCCAAAGCTCACCCCAGGAAAAAAAAGAAAATGCCTGCTCGAAACATGGGTGAGTTCCTGCTATGAAACACCCCATGCAGGGAAAGGAACCAAACCTTAACGAACTCGCAGAAGAAATCCGTTACCTTGGCAATGCGTTAGGCCAAGTGATCGCTTGTGTTGAGGGCCAAGAAACCTTGGAGACCGTCGAGGCCTACCGAAAAGCAGCGCGCTCTAGTCGATTAGGAGATCGTGCCGGCGGAGAGCAGTTGGAAGAGCTTTCCAAAAATATTGATACGGGGGAAGCTTACGAAATGGCCATGGCCTTTACGGTCTATTTCGAGTTGGTCAATATTGCCGAGGAAAATCACCGGATCGAAATTCTACGCAAGCGCCGGTCGCATCAATTAAAAACCGGAAAGGGCCAAAGAGAGTCGATTGAGGCCGCTCTCCGGAGTTTAAAGGAATCGGGGGCCAGCCCTGAAGCAGTGCAAAAATACATGGACCAGCTTCGGGTTGAATTGGTAATCACCGCACATCCGACCGAAGCCAAGCGTCGGACGGTGTTAAACAAATTAGTTCGACTCGGCGAGATGCTACGTGAGCGGCGACATCAAGAAGCCATTAGTCCGCACACCAACTACGATCAGCAGGTCTTTCGTGAGATTCTTTCGCTGTGGTTGACGGAACGCAACCGCACCGAAAGCCCGGAGGTGCTGGATGAAGTGCGGACTGGACTTTGGTATGTGGACACCACCTTATGGGATACCTTGCCTCGCTTACATGAAGATCTAGAAGCAGCCCTGGTGCTTCATTATCCGGACGTCAAAGCACCATCCGGCTGGTTACGTTTTGGTTCCTGGATCGGCGGAGATCGCGACGGCAACCCATTCGTCACGCCACAGGTCACCCGGGAAGCGCTCAAAATGCATCGCCGATTGGCGATGAACAAGCTAAGCGAGACGACTCATCGCATTTCTCGTTTGCTATCGGTATCCACGCGACGCGACCGGGTATCGCATGAGTTGCGAGAAGTTTTGGTGAAGAACCGTTATTTGTCCTCCCAGTTGGAGCGTTTGGAATCGCGCTACCCTAACGAGCCCTATCGTTTGTTGATGGCGGCGCTGCACTTAAGAATGCAGGAGGGTCTGGCGATTTTGGATATCCCGAGCGACGAACTTGCCGACAACGCCTTGCAGGTGGAAGCGCTGACCGAGGTGCTTCGGGTGGTGCAAAAAAGTTTGGAAGACAACAAAGCCGCCCCGCTTGCCGAGGGCGAACTGAGGGACCTGAAGGTGCAGATCGAATCTTACGGCCTACATGCTGCCAGCCTAGATCTGCGGCAGCATTCCGAGCGTCATGAGCTTGCGGTGAAAGAAATTCTCGCGCAACGCGCTTGGGAATCCGACTATTCGGCCCTTGATGAGGAGGGTCGGGTTGCCGTGTTGGATTCGGCTTTGGCAAAAACTGACGGGCACACGTTGGAGTTGCCATTGCCGTGGTCTGAAGACACTCGGCAAGTTATCGAACCACTCATGGTCATGCACCAAGCCAGCGAGCGTTGGGGCATTGAGTCGGTGGGTATTTATATTATTAGTATGGCCGAAAACGTGTCCGACGTTATCGAGGTCTTATGGATGATGGGGATGTGCGGAGTAAGCCGGGACATCGCCCCACTGTTTGAGACCTTGGCTGACTTGGACAATGCTCCGGTTGTGTTGGACAAGCTTTTTGCGCACCCCGGCTATCGCAAGCACCTGGAGTCCCGGGATCATCATCAGACAGTGATGCTTGGCTATTCCGACAGTAACAAAGACTGTGGTTATCTCACCTCAAATTGGGCTTTATTTAAAGCGCAGGAAGCCATCGCCGAGTGCTGCCGACGGCACGGGGTTCGGCTAACCTTGTTCCATGGCCGCGGCGGCACCATCGCGCGAGGTGGCGGACCCGCAGCAAAAGCGGTGCTGGCTCAGCCATGCGGCTTACGCGACGGAGGCATCCGGGTGACCGAGCAAGGCGAAGTCTTGTCCACGCGATATCATGTTCCAGATTTGGCGCATCGCATACTAGAGCAGATGACTTATGGCGTCATCCAGGGCATTCACGCGGCTCAGGAGGAGCATCCGGTCAAGCCAGAGTGGCGTGAGGTGATGGATGGGATGTCGCAAGCAAGCTTCTCCGCTTACAAAGCAGTGGTGCATGATGATCCGGATTTCCTTGAGTTCTGGCGTGCCGCAACTCCGATTGAAGAGATTGGCAGCTTGCGTTTAGGTTCGCGACCGGCCTATCGCAAAAAGACCACCTCAGTGAGCGATCTGCGGGCGATCCCTTGGGTTTTTTCTTGGATGCAGTCTCGGGTCGTGTTTCCCGGTTGGTTCGGGCTTGGCGCAGGTTTAGAGGCAAGCCTTAAGGCCGGCCACTTGGAAACTCTTCGGAGCATGTATAAAGATTGGATCTTTTTTCAAACGCTCATTGATAATGCGCAGTTGACTTTGCTGAAAGCGGACATGCAGATCGCAGGGGTCTACGCCACTCTGGTTAAAGATGAGGAGTTGAGGAAACGTGTGCATGACATCATCACTCGAGAATATTTTGCCACGGTCGGCGCCATTTTAGAAGTCACCGAGCAAAGTTTGCTGCTGGAAAAAGAGCCGGTGCTGATGCGCTCGGTTCAATTGCGTAATCCGTATGTGGATCCACTCAACTATCTGCAAGTGGAAATGCTCCGACGCCTCCGTACTCAATCGGGCATTACTCCTACGGATGAAGAGGCGATTCGCAGTGTGGTAGAGCTAACAATTAGTGGGGTGAGTTCTGGCTTAAAAAACACCGGTTGAGACCGGTAGTCTCCTTACATTCTCTAGGGCAACAACTGAGTGCGAAGTTGTGGAGGCGGTATCTCGCAGACGCCTTGCTTGGTTTGACCAAAGATTTTGTAGCGTACTTTCGCAAAGACCCGGTATCCAAAGTCACGAATCGGCCTAGGAATAAGCCGGAGCAAGCGACTAAGCCACCGCCAGCGCGGATGAAACCCTAGTGCTCGCAGCGCCGCTTCGCTGTGCACGAAAACTTTTTCCGTGCCTGACTCAAGAAGAATCAGTGAATCGAGTTTTTCCAGTTGAGGTTCCTTTTTTAAGAGCTCAGAAAAGGTCTCTCCTTGCAGAGGCGCAAAGAACAAGGCATTCGCGCTGGCATGGTCTTTCAGAAACATGACGGAGCGATTGCAAACCACGCATTCACCATCAAAAAAAAGAATGTGCTGCGGCTTGGTGAGTGAAACGGTCTCGGACATTTGGACTAGGGTCGGTAGGAGATCTTATGGCACCACCACGCTCGGTGTCGTTTCACTTTGGCGTGCCCGGTGTTTAAGGTTTTCGAGAAGGCTCATACCGTATAGGGCCGCGAGCACCATGGCCACCATGAGAAGAAGCAGAACCAGACGAAAGGTGCTGCGCCGGGTCATGGCAATTTGTCGTGCGTTTTGGCTTTTGGCACGCTCGATTTCGAGCAGCTTGAGGAGGTCCTCAGGTTTTTCAGGATTACTAGCCGGGGTGTTTGGCGTTTGCGGGGCAGACATATCAGCGCGAGTGGTTAGAGGGCTTGGGGCAACACAGACGATGCATATATAAACAGGTTTTAGACAAGGAGCAAGATGCCTGCCATCATATGCTCAGGCTGGTTGCCTTGAGGAAAAGTATTCATTTTTCTCTTGAGCAATAACAGATCAACGCTTAAAACGACTAATTCTTGAACGCAGCCCACGCGAGCAACTTTTTTGGAAGAACTCTCAGCATTGCGATGTCTGCATACCGCTCTGAGAGCTAATCTTGAATTTTATGATCCGCCCCTACCTTTTTCCTTTCTTAGCTTTCATGCTTCTTTTTCCTGTCGCGGATTTGTTTCGTCAAAGTCTCGAGGAAAATCCCGACGCCGCCTGGTGGCAATTGTATCCAGAGCATTGGGTGTACCCGCTTCAAACCGTCTTGTGCACGATTCTTTTGGCGTTTTATTGGAAGCATTACGACTTTGGCAAACTACGCGGAAGCATTTGGGCGGGCGTTGGCGGCGGGCTTTTGATTTTTGCCCTTTGGGTTTTGCCTTGGCACCTGCCCTGGTTTGAACCGCGCTTGGAAGGGTTTGATCCCACCATTTTTGCGGATGACCCGGTTATTTACCAATTGGTCGTGACCATGCGCTTTTTACGCTTGGTGGTAGTGGTGGCTTTGATCGAGGAGATTTTCTGGCGCGGTTTTTTGATGCGTTATCTAGTCAAAGAAGACTTTTTGTCGGTCAAGTTCGGGGCCTACACGCCTATGGCTTTTTGGGCGGTGGCGGTCTTGTTTATGCTGGGCCATCAAGTGGCTGATTATCCCGCTGCCTTGGTCGCCGGGATTCTTTTTAACTTGCTCGCCGTTTGGAAGAAGAACCTGGCCTGCTGCGTGTTAGCCCATGCTGTCGCCAATCTGGCGCTCGGGATCTACATTATGCAAACCGGTCACTGGGGTTTTTGGTAGGTTTTCTACGCCTTGCAATCATGGGGGTTTCTAGCCATCTTTTTTAGGTGAGCACCGTATCATATAAAATTGGCAATGAGCGTTTGGTCGCCGTGCACGAGTCAGCCGCTCAACGGTTAAAGGATTTGCTCGGCAAACAAGGTCGCGAGCTGGGAGCACTCCGGATCGCGGTGATCGGTGGCGGTTGCTCAGGCCTGCAATACAAAATGGATCTTGTGGATGGACCTCGGACGCGGGACATCATGGTGGAGTCGGCCGGCGTTCGAGTGGTGGTTGATCCTAAGACAGCGCTTTTTATTAGTGGATCGCAGTTGGAGTATAGCGATGACTTGCAGCAGGGCGGATTCAAGGTGCGCAACCCGAACGCGGTAGCGCATTGCTCTTGTGGGGAAAGCTTCGCCGCGTAGCCAGCTTAGGAATGTGATGGACGATGACTTCGCCGCGCTGGGCTTAAAGCCCAAGCCTTGGATTTCGGCTGGCATGTTGGATGATATCTCTGAACGCATCGCTCGCGAGGAGCATCCGGATCGAGGAGGCGACACCCAGGAATTCGCTCACAAGCAAGAGGCCCTCCAACGCCTCAAGTCGCCAGTGCATGTGTTGCGGGAGTTTTTGGCGATCCACGGTTGTGGCGGTGAAAAAGTTTACACCCTCGACCACAGTCAGACGGAACATTTTGAGAAGATTATTGATTTGCTGACCCAGGTGAACGCGCTGGGTGATCCCCCGCTGTCCGGAATTGCTATAGCCATGTGGAAACGCCGTGCGACAGAACTCTTGCGCGAAATCACGCGTTGGACCGAGATCTTAGGGCCTGAAAAAATCAGGCATGAAGAGGCTTTTGAGGAGTGGACCGTGGATGAAGGCTTAGAAGTGCTCCAAGGGGCTTTCCCGCGCTACCAACTGGTTAGCCGCTGGCTCGGGCAGCTGAAGGAAGCCCAAGAAAAGCTGGCGGGATAAGAGCAGATGCGGGGCTCTATCTCCGGGCTCTCAAGGCAAGTTGATCTGTGGAGTATTTTGACATTTCTCAAAGCTTCCAGATGACAAATCAATAAAACGGACTATAACTATTGACGGTCCAAGCCCACGGATCTCCTATGAGCGATGCCCTCAACAAAGCCACGGTGTTAGTTTTGAATCGCAACTGGCAGGCTATCAATGTCCGGACCCCGGCTGAAGCCTTTTGCCAGATGTGCACGGGATCCGTTACGGCTCTTGACATCGACGCGGAGGGCTCAATGCGCCCAGTCCGCTGGAGTGAATGGTTGGAATTGCCAGTACGCGAAAATGATGTTTCCATTTTAACACCTCGTGGCCTCATCCGGGTGCCCACCGTGATCGTTCTCGCACGCTACTCGCGGGTGCCAAAGAAGCGTCCCCGTTTTTCTGCGAAAGCCATTTGGGAACGCGATGGACATCGCTGCCAATACACAGGACGCGTGTTGAAAGCTGGCGAGGGTAATATTGACCACGTGATTCCTCGTTCGCGCGGCGGCAAGACCTCTTGGGACAACTGCGTTTTGGCCAGTAAAGAAGTGAACACCAAAAAAGGAAACCGGTTGCCGGAGGAAATCGGTTTGCGTTTGCTCAAAGCACCCAAGGCTCCGGTTGAAGTGCCAACCACCATTCTTATTCGGAACCATCACAAGATTCCGGACTGGGATCACTTTTTGTTGCACACCAGCCGTTCGCAGACTGAAGAAGATCAGGTCGCTTAAGGCACGAGACCCGAAGGGTCGCACTTATGCCGCTCGCTCCTCGCTGATCCGACTGAACTTACTCGGCTCGGGCACCTACCGCAGCGAGGGAGCGCAGCGAACTGTCGTTCGAGGGTGCCATTTTTGGTTGGAGAGAGCGGAGCTTAGTGACCACTTCCACGATTTTCTGTAGAGCGTGGTCGATGTCCGATTGAGTCGTGTTTTTACCTAAGGAAAAACGGAGGCTGGACCGAGCCTGCTCTGTGGTGAGGCCCATGGCGCTCAACACGTGGGACGGCTTTAGGGAACCCGTGGTGCACGCCGATCCGGCCGAGCAACAAATACCCCGATCATCAAGCAGCATCAGGGCCGCCTCGCCATCAATACCAGCGAAAGAAAGATTGCTGGTATTGGCAAGCCGTTGCTGGGGGTGCCCATTAATCTCCACATTTTCCAGCTCTCGGGCCAAGGTTTTTTCAAAGTGATCTCGCAAATGTTGCATGGCTTGCACACTTAGGGGGAGGTTTTCGGTGGCTAAGCGAGCGGCTGTGCCAAGACCGACGATGCTGGCCACGTTTTCTGTGCCGGCCCGTTTATTAAACTCTTGGGAACCTCCATGCAAGTAAGGCGTGAACCGGGTGCGCGGTCGGACATAGAGAGCGCCAACACCTTTAGGTGCATAAAGTTTGTGGCCCGAGATGGAAAGAAAATGAATGGGGAGTTCGCTCGGGTAAACCTCGGCTTTGCCCACCGCTTGAACCGCGTCGGTGTGAAACAAAACATTCTTTTGCTGACAAAGCTCGGCAATAGCCGGGATGTCACTGATGACACCGGTTTCGTTGTTGGCCCACATGATCGAGACCAGAATGGTGTCGGAACGAATGGCTTTGGCGAGCCGGTCGAGGTCAACCTGTCCATTTCGGTCGACCGGGAGAAAAGTGATTTCGATGCCTCGCTTCGCCAGGTATTCACCATGCTTAATGATGGCGCTGTGCTCCACAGCGGTCGTGATGATATGTTGGCGATCAGGATCAGTATCTAGCACTGAAGCAAAGACAGCATTGTTCGCCTCGGTGCCGTTTCCCGTAAAAATAAGATGCTCAGGCTGGCACCGCAACAACTGGGCAAGCTCCTGTCGGGCTTGATCAAGAGCGAGTCGTGTGGTTTTGCCTAGGCGATAAGCGCTACTGGCATTGCCATAGTTTTGCTTAAGGAACGGCAGCATGCTGTCCAACACCTCCGGATCGACCGGTGTGGTGGCGTTGTGGTCGAGGTAAACAACGTCAGACATAGTCCCAGCTCACCGAGGTGTTCCTCCGTTTAAAATTCGATCCGGCTGCTTGGCCCAGATTCATCTGGCGGCAGCGGTCGGCAATGTTTCTGAAAGATGCTCGCTTTTTGCTTGAGGCTCGGACTCGGGCTCAAGAATCGGCTCGATAATTTTTTCTGAATCAGGAATGGCCGCAGCAAGATCTCGCTTCTCTTTAGCACGAATGATCATCAAGTTGCGGGTGCAGACCAAAAACGAGAAGAAGGAGCCTGCGATCAGAGGCATTTTCCACACGTGGATCGTGTAAACGGTCAACAAAAGAGCCCCAATGGTGCGCACATACCAAAAGGCTACAGGCACCACGCTTTCTTTACGCTTCTCCGAGGCTAGCCACTGAATAAGAAAGCTGCCCGCGAACATCCCCTGGGCGATCCAGCCGAAAATGCTCCAGGCTATGGAGTCAACAAAAAGATAATGAAGAAAACGTTCGATGAAATGATCCATACTTAGCAAATAACAGTATTCGTCGGGAAAAGGGGGTAGAGCAAGAAAAAGATCAGGCCTGAAACCCACCGCATGACTTAAGGCTTGGGAATACCTAAATCTTCAAAGGTTGCTTCGACATGGCGCAGATGTGGTTCCATGGAGCAGAGACGGGTTAGCTCGTCTTGACCGAGTTTTTCCAAAATGGCCGACTCTTCAATCAAGTTTTCGAGCAAACTTTTTTCACCCTGCCAAGTGGCCATGGCGGCGCGCTGCACCGCTTCGTAAGCCGCTTTGCGCTCCAGGCCTGCAGTGGTCAAAGCCAAAAGAATGCTCTGCGAATGCACAAGACCACGGGTCAACTGCAAATTGCGCTCCATATTTTCGGGATACACAATGAGGCGCTCCACCAATTGAGCAAGTTTATGGAGCATGTAGTCCAGCAGAGTGCAGCTGTCCGGAAGAATGATGCGCTCGACACTCGAGTGGCTGATATCGCGTTCGTGCCAAAGGGCCACGTTTTCAAGAGCGGCCAGCGCATTGCCTCGCAAAACCCTGGCCAATCCACTCAGACGCTCTCCAGTGATAGGGTTGCGTTTATGGGGCATGGCCGAGCTTCCTTTTTGGCCGGCGGCAAAATACTCTTCGGCCTCCAAAACCTCGGTGCGTTGCAAGTGACGAAACTCGGTCGCCCACCGGTCGATGCTTGATGCCACCAGCGCCAGGGTGGTAGAAAACTCGGCGTGCCGGTCGCGTTGAAGGATTTGGGTAGAAAGTTTGCTGGCTTCCAGCCCTAAACGTTCACAGACAAATTTTTCAACGCGAGGATCCAAATGCGCGTGAGTCCCCACCGCTCCACTGATTTTGCCTACCGCCACACGAGGACGCAGCTGTTCGAGCCTTTGTCGAGCTCGCCCAAACTCATCCCAAAGCAACGCCATCTTAAGGCCAAAAGTGATCGGTTCCGCATGGATGCCATGGCTTCGGCCAATCATCGGTGTTTTTTGATGTTCCCAAGCGCGTTTGGCGGCGACTTCCCTGACGCGGTCCACGCCTTTCAACAGCAGATCCACCGAGGCGGTCATTTGCACGGCCAGAGTGGTGTCCAACAAATCCGATGAGGTCAAACCCTGATGCACCCATCGCGCGGCCGGGCCAACGTTTTCGGCTACGTTTTCCAAAAAGGCAATCACATCATGCTGGGTTCGCTCTTCGATCTCCAAAATTCTTTCGATGGAGAAAGCGCCTTTTTTGCGAATCTCATGGGCGTCTTCGTGAGGGATCAAGCCCAGCTCAGCCATTCCTTCGCAGGCCAGAGTTTCAATTTCTAGCCAAGTTGAAAATTTGCGTTCCTCCGACCACAGAGCGGTCATTTCCGGACGAGAATAGCGTTGGATCACAATAAAAAATAAGGTTAAGAAGATAAAGAACGTGCTTCAGCCTTGGCCGCTCGACGTTCCAGATACCACGCCACCCAGATGCACCCCTCGTAGAGTAGGTAAATGGGAGCGGCCAAGCATAACAAGGTAAAGATATCTGGTGTAGGAGTGATGATGGCTGAAAGAATCAGGATTATCACCAAAGCATAGGCTCGAGTCCGTTGCAAAAGACTGTGAGACAACAAACCCATATGGACCAAAGCCATCACCACCACCGGGGTTTCAAAAGCCAATCCGAAAGCCAGAACAAAATGAGTCACGAACGCAAAATACTCGCGCACCGTCCACTGCGGCTGCCAGTCGAGCGACTTGGCGTCTTGAAACAAAAAGTTCAGTGAGACCGGCAAAATGAAGTGGTAACACAAAGAAATACCTCCCAAGAAAAGACCCGCCCCAACGCCTAACGCGGGCCAAAGAACCCGCTGTTCGTTGGGACGCAGGCCCGGTAGCACGAATTGCAGGAGAAACAAAAGAAGGATCGGAAAACTGAAAATGAGACCCGCAAAAAAAGCGAGCTGGATACTGATCATGATCGAGTCGGCAACCCCCAGCACTTGAAGGTTATTCACCAAATCCGCATCGATCTTTTTCAAGGGCGCCTGCACAAAATCGATGAGCTGCTTGCGAAAGGCAAAGCAAAGCACCATGCATGAAATGAGTGTGATCGCCATCTTGGTGAGCATCCATCGAAGGTCTTCGAGGTGCTCCAAAAACGGCTTGGCTTCGTCCGGATTTTCTGAATCCCGAAATTTAAAAAGCTTTTTCCACATATTTTGGTCGTGCGCCTGGCTCAGACGAAAAGCCGCATCGCTTGCAAGCGACAGCAACACGCAAGGGTATTGGCATCTTGAATCTCATCGCGAGCAATCATGCGAAGCAACTGAGATGGAGTCACTGCCTTGATTCCGAGGATAGCTTCGCCTTCATCATGCTGCGCCCCGCCCACCGCCGGACAAACCTTGGGGGCAAGAAACAACCAGGCATGCTCGGTGGTAAAACCGGGCGAGGTGTAAAAAATGCCCAGATACTTCATGCGACTCCGCCTGGCTAGGTCGTATCCGGTTTCTTCAACAAGTTCGCGACGTGCGGTCGCACGGATGTTGGCCTCATCGGGTGAATAACTATCATCCACTTGACCAGCCGGGAACTCCCAGATGGTTTTGCGAATGGGGATGCGCTCTTGTTGAATTAAGAGATAGCGCCCATCGGGTAGGCGCGGCGCGATGACTGCCGCACACTTCCGGTGGGCCACGGTCCAAGAAACTGGTTTTCGTCGGGAGGGAGTACGCACCTGCTCCTCCACGATCTCGAGGTAAGCATTAGAAAATTTTAGTTCCTCGTGCGTGGTCTTCCAACCGGCAGGATCAGCAATCAGCTTTTTGTCTTTCATCATATGCGATCGGCCAAAAGAGATTCCCAGACTTCAAGACGTTCGGCAACCAACTCAGGAGCAGGCGCTCCTTGAGCCCGCCGCGCTTTCAGCGAAGCCTCCACCGAAAGTAAATCAGCCGGTCGACCAGGAAACTTCGAATGAATGGCGTGATATTCTTCGGGTGACAATTCGCGTAAAGAAATACCAAGCTCCTGCGCTCGAGCCACCACGCGTCCGACTGCCTCGTGGGCTTGACGAAACGGCACTCCCTGACGCACCAATTCATCGGCTAAATCCGTGGCGAGAAGATTGGCATCTTCGACCATTCTCTCTGCCGATCCTGCAAGGAATTTTGCTTGATCCAACATCGCCGCGATCAATTGCAAAGTGCGGAGCACCGTATCTTCCGAGTCGAACAACGATTCTTTATCCTCCTGCAAATCCCGATTATAAGTCATCGGCAAGCCTTTGAGAACGGTCAAAAGCCCTATCAAGTTTCCGTAAAGTCGACCAGTTTTGCCACGGGCCAATTCGGCCACGTCGGGATTTTTTTTCTGCGGCATCAAACTTGAGCCGGTGGTAAACGCATCGCTCAATTCCAAGAGATGAAATTCTGCAGAGGCCCAAAGAATTATATCCTCGGCTAAACGCGACACGTGAGTGCCAATCAGGGCCAAAACAAAAAGCAGTTCCGCAACAAAATCCCGGTCGCTAATGGCATCCATACTGTTCTCGCTGACTTGGTCAAAGCCCAGCAGCTCTGCCCCGCGCTTCCGATTCAGAACGATCGTCGATCCGGCTAAAGCGCCCGAACCCAGTGGATACACATTCACCCGCACCAAAGCATCACGGGTTCTTTGAAAGTCCCGTTCAAACATTTCCACGTAAGCCAAAAGATGATGCGCAACCAACACCGGCTGGGCGCGCTGCAGGTGGGTGTAGCCAGGAATAGCGATGCCTTCCGACCGCTTGCCCAGCCGGACCAGGCTGGCTTGGAGCGTCGATAATACCTCCTGCACACGCTGACCCAGGGCTCGGCAGTAAAGTCGAAAATCTAGGGCAACCTGGTCATTGCGTGAACGTGCGGTATGCAGCTTGGCACCCGCATCACCGATCCGCTCGGTTAAAGCCGCCTCAATGTTCATGTGCACATCTTCCCGCTCAATTCTCCAGAGAAAACGTCCCGCTTCGATTTCCACAAGCAACTCGTCCAGTCCCTTATGGATAGCCTCCCGCTCCTCAATGCTTAACACCCCGGCTTCTTCGAGCAGCAGAGCGTGCACCTTGGAACCCTGGATATCGAAAGGAGCAAGACGTTGATCGAAACTTACAGATTCTGAGTAAGCAACCAAAGCTTGATCGGTTGGCATAGCAAAGCGGCCGGTCCACATAAGGCTAGACACCTAACCCGAGAGCCCTAGGAACACAAGCAGCAGTCCCAAGAAGTCGAAGGAATGGGGGTTTGCTCAATGTTTCGTTTGGCACCTAGGCCTTCGGGCATAATGAGCCAGGCGGCAAACGCTCTCGTGGCGATAGTAAACTTCAAAGAGACCTTCATCACCACCTTTCTCGATGCCACAGAGTCGATGTACAGCGGACTCGCAGCCCAAGGGTTTGATCAGAACAAAATCGACCAATTACGCATTGCGACCAGAAATTTCGGAGAGACCATCGCCGATGATTCCGATATGAACTCGCGAATGGTTGAGCTTAACAACGAAGCTTTCACCGAAGAAGAAATTTGGGAACTTTTGAGCTTTTACGAAACGCCTCTCGGTAAAAAATCCATCGAAATGATCCCGATGATCATGGCAAAAGCCAGTGCCTTGGGAGAGGAGGTGGCGAGTAGGCACCTGGAAAAATATCAGGCCGAAATTGAAGCCATCCTCAGCGCAGCGACCTCGCACTGGCCCGGTAGCCTACCAGTCAGGACCGTCGAAGCTTTGCGCCCACTCCCCGACTGGCACTGGCGGTAAAACGCGTCGCGGTCGCGCTCGAAAAACTCAACCGGCGGGTCAAAGGGAGGATCCGGGCCATGGAAACCCAATTGCATAAAGAATGGTTGCGAAGGATCCCTTCTTTCCAGCATGCGGATCCCTTCACTCAATCAATCGCAGCTACCACCTGCGGAATATGCAGGAGCAGCGCATCGTGAAGCTGGGCATGCAGAAACTTTCTCCACGCCGTATCACAATCGTTGGCGATGTCGCAAGACTTCCTGGGGCGAGAGAATATGTGCGGAATAGATGCATGCCCACTTAGCTCGCCAGATCGACTTGTTTCGTTCGTTTTGCCGCGTGATGATATAGGATGCGTTGGCGTGAGCGGTTGCAAAAAGTTTTTTTAGCGAGTGGCGGTCTTGCTCTAATCTTGGCCATGGCATTGGCACTAACGGGCGTGGCGTTGTGGTTTGCCTTTCCTCTCCCGGAAAATTTACTGACTGAGCGGACGCTCACAATGCGTCTGGCGGATCGGCATGGTCAAGTGTTTTGGGAGGAAGCCACGGACGCGGTGAGGTGGCAGCGGCAGCGCACCCGTAACGTGGGGCATGCCTTGCTGGCTGAGTATGTGGTGGCTTTGGAGGATCAACGTTTCTTTGAGCATTCCGGTGTGGACGTGAAAGCTTTGGGGCGGGTCTTGAGGGATTTTTTAATGACCGGACGGTTGTCGAGCGGGGCCAGCACAATAACTCAGCAGGTGGTGAAGTTGGGGCTGGATCATCGAGAACGAAGTTTGAGGAATAAACTGCAAGAAATGGTGTTGGCTTTAAAGTTAGAAAGGGAAGAATCCAAAAGCCGGATTTTGGAGGCTTATGTGGATCTGTTAGATTATGGCAACCGGATTCGGGGCGTTCGAACCGCGGCGACGATCTATTTTGGAAAGGAGGTGGAGGACCTCACGCATGCCGAGGCCTTGGTGCTGGCCATTCTACCTCGGTCGCCAACCCGGTTGAATCCTTGGCGGTATCCGCAAAATTTAGCGGAGGCTTTTCGGCTTGCGACCGAGCGCTTGGTGGGTCAGGGCTTGGTGAGTGGTGACCAAGGCCAGAGACTGGCTGAGCGGGGCTTGCCGATCTTTCAGGAGCCGCCTCGGAATCTGGTGACTTCCCACTACGCGGAGGCAGCGTTGGCCGAGTATCGTAAACTCGGCGAAGAACGGGCTGAAGCGGCGCAGGTTGTTTGCAATGTGGACTGGCGTTGGCAGCAAGCGGTGGAGCAGATGCTGGCCTCTCATTTGCATCGGGTCGGTGGGCTCGATGTGTCGTCCGGAGCGGTGGTTGTCGTGGAGAACGATACCGGACGGGTCCGGGTGATGGCCAGCCAGAGTCCCAGTCATTTTGTGTGTGCGGCGCGCACCCCACGCAGTGTGGGATCAATCCTTAAACCGTTTTTGTATTTGGAAGCTTTGATGAGTGGCGACTTTACAGCGGCGAGCCTTTTGCCGGACACCGCCGAGGCGGCTCGGGCGGTGTTTCCCGGCTATGATCCGCGTAATTTTAACCAACGATATTATGGTCCGGTTCGTCTGCGCGAGGCGCTTGGGAACTCGCTGAACGTCCCTGCCTTGGTGGTGTTGGATGCGGTTGGCGCTCGGCGGATGTATGCGATTTTGCAGGACTGGGGGATGAGCTTTATGCGACCGTTGTCGGCGGTTGGGGCGGGCTTTATTCTGGGTAACACCGAAGCCAGTCTGTTGGACGTGACCGCCGCCTATGCGGGTCTGGCGAGGGGCGGAGTTGTCATCGCACCCAGTTTTCTTGCTCGCACGACCGGAGTATGGAAGCGGCGTGCTGAGGCCGAAGCTTGTGCAATTATTTCTGATGTTTTGGCGGATGACTTTGCTCGTCGCGCCAGTTTCGGCCCGCACTCGGCATTGCAGGCACCAGTGCGGAGTCCAGTCAAAACGGGAACCAGCTCAAACTTTCGCGATGCTTGGTGTGTCGGGTCTCTAGAAAAACATACCGTGGGCGTTTGGGCGGGTAATTTGGACGGACGAGCGATGCGACAGATCTTTGCGTCGCGCGCGGCAGCCCCATTGTGGCAGGAGGTGGTGCGTTTCTTGGTGCGGGAAGGGGACAGTGGCTATCCACGGTTGACGGAAGGCTTGACGGAGGTGGAGGTGTGCAAGCTAACCGGTTTGTTACCGAGCGAGTTGAGTCCTGGGGTGGTGAACGAGCTTTTTCTGCAGGGGTCTAAGCCGGACAAGAAAAGTGATCAAATGTTGAAAGTGCGCGAGGGGCGGGCGGTTTTGGTGTTGGATGAATCGTATGCCGGTTGGGTTTCGAGCGGGTGGAATTATAAAGGAGCCCGGTTGGCTAGGCAAGCAGATGAAGTCTGGCAAGTGGTGTCTCCTAGCGAGGGGCAGATCTTTCGTTTAAGTGAAGACTTGCCGGCTGGTCAGCAGGCGATCCGGTTTGCGGTGGATTTTGAGGGGGCAGTGAGCTGGTTGGTGGAGCGGATTGGCGAGGAGGGGTCAAAGCAAAGTTTGGGAGGGACCGAAGCATTTTGGCAGCCTGAACCAGGATTGTGGCGAATTCGGGCTCGGGCAGGTGGTGAAGAAAAAAGTGTGCATATAGAGGTGCGGTGAGAACCGAGTGGGGTCCGATCCTGTGAATAACCTAAGATTTACCTAGAAATTAGGGGTTGAGGATAGCGCGTTCCCGTGAAAAAGTTTCTCTATGCAGGATTGGCGTGCTGCCTGCCTTACTGTATAGTGGACCCTTATGGTAAATGTTTTTGATGGTGTCATATCCGTATTGAAGGGGGGGCCGGGCTCGGAGCGCGAGGTTTCTCTGAGATCCGCTGCGTCGGTTTCGGCGGCGCTAAAGCGCGCTGGGATGCAGGTGAGAGAAGTTGATGTTGCAAGCTCAGATTGGCAGGTGCCAGGGGATATGGAGTTCGCGTTTAACATGATTCACGGCACTTTTGGCGAGGATGGCCAAGTGCAAGCTTTGTTGGAAGCGGCAGGGGTTCCTTATACCGGCGAAGGAGTGGAAGGTTCGCGCAAGGCCTTTGATAAGTTTTTAACCAAAGAATGTTTTGATGCGAAAGGAATCCCAACCGCATCGTGGGAGGTGCTGGAGCTAGGGCAGCAGCCGAGGATGCAGGTGCCGCTGGTGCTCAAGGCGCCTTGTCAGGGCTCGAGCGTTGGGGTGTATATTGTGAAGGACGCAGGCCAACTGGAGGCCGCTATGGCCGGAGTCAGAGAATTTACCGACCGGGTTTTGGTTGAGAAATTTGTGGTCGGTCGAGAGCTGACAGTGGGCATTTTGGGCGATCGCATTCTTCCGATTGTGGAGATTTTGACCCCGGACGGAGTTTACGATTTTCGAAATAAGTATCCATGGCTAACTGCCGGAGGTGCTTCGGAGCATTTGTGTCCGGCACCGCTCGATGAGGCTTTGGCGAAAAAAGTAGGGGAAGTGGCCTTGGCCGCCCATCGTGCACTAGGATTAGAGGTATATTCCAGGGTTGATGTGCTGTTGCCGGACACGGGCGAGCCGATCGTGCTAGAGGTGAACACCATTCCTGGCATGACCGAGTCTTCCTTGTTGCCGGACGCCGCCAAGCAGGCGGGCATTGATTTTGAGGCGTTGTGCACCGAGATTGTGTCACTGAGTCAATCACGGTTTTCGCGTCGCAAACAGATAGCCGAGCTGTCGTGACCCCACCAAAACTCGCTTTTCATCGCCTCTAATAAATCGCCTCTAAGATATTGTTGCATCCGACTCCATGAATCGTGTCAGAAAAAGAAAGCGCCTTTATTCCCAGGTCCCGGGAAAAGTGCTGACTTCGCGGGGAGCAATCATCCCCACGAAGCCACCTCCTCTTTTGGCGACCCGGCAGTATCGTGGGCTGATGCGAATTCTGTCTTGGAGTTTCTGGATTCTGATTGTCGGGGGCGGTCTTTTTTGGGGGTTTCGGTGGGCGGCCAATCATTATTTTTATGAACATCCCCGCTATGAGATCACCGAAATTGAGGTGCGAGCAGAGGGGAACGTGCCCAGGCAAATGCTGGCGGAAACGGCAGGTATCCAGGTCGGCGAAAATTTGTTTCAAGCAGATTTGAAGGGGGCGCATCAGCGTTTGAACGCGTTGCCCCAAATCCAGCGAGTAGAGCTCACTCGCGAGCCCCCGGATAAAGTGGTGATTCATGTGGCGCTCAGGCATCCGATCGCGTGGGTTTCGCCACCGAGCCAGGCTGAGGATGAATATTTGTTGCAACAGAATTTCTTAGTGGACGAGTCTGGGCATGTATTTCCGCAACTAGAAATCCGGTCGGAGCAGTACTACTTGCCAGTGCTAAACAATGTGCCGGAATGGCCATTGAAGGCCGGAGATACGTTGTTTACTCGCGAATCGTTGGCAGCCTTGGAGCTCATCCGAACTTTGAACGAGGGGCTTTTGGGTATGCGCGTCCAGATCCAGAGCATAGATTTGTCGAAAGGTTTTTGCTTGGAAGTGCGCGATCGTAATCGTGCGAGCTATGTCTTTGGACCCAGCGATATTCCAAGGCAACTGCAGGCTTTGGGTCTGATTCTGGACCAAGTAGAGCGTCAAGGAGAAAGGGCTCGCCTCATTAACTTGATGATTCGTCACCACACACCGGTGCGTTATGCGTCGCTTGAGACCATGGCTGATCACAGGATGGAAACCGATCCGGCCCCAACACCACCACCTGAACCAGCACCGACGCCAGTCGTAGCTCAAGCAACGCCGACTCCTCGACCCGCTCCCAGAGCGACCCCGACTCCCCGTCGGGTGCAGCGTGCTCCGACGCCAGCCCCGACTCCGGGAGGCGGCAGCCGGCGTTATCAACAATACCTGACCCCATGGGCGGATGCCGCTCGTGGTGGTGGGGGTTCAGAAAGGAGACGCTAATGGCTCGCTCTCGTTTATTGGTCGGCGTTGAGCTCGGAACAGCGAAGGTTGCAGTGGTGGTGGCGGAGTGTTATCTGCACCAACCTACGCGGATTCTGGGAACGGTGCGGGTTGATTCTGTAGGGGTTCGCAAAGGTGAAGTGGTTGACGTGGAAATGGCAAAGCGCTGTGGGCATGAAGCTATTCTTAAAGCGGAAGATCAAACCGGAGCGGATATTGATACGGTTTACTTGGCGGTGACCGGTGGGCACATTGAGGGGCTCAATGCCTACGGGTCGATCGATTTGAATCCGTCTGGCGAGATTGTTTATGAGGAGCAGCTGAATGAAGTTCAGATCGCAGCGAAACAGATTCCCCTTCCCGCACAGAAGCATTTTTTGCACACGGTGTTACGACAATACACATTGGATGGAAAGGATGACATCTCCAATGCATTAGGAATGACAGCGACTAAGTTAGGGGGGCACTTTCATTTAATGATGGGGCATCACACCCGGTTGAATAATAGCGAGCAACCGCTGATCGACCTAGGCTGCCGGGTTAAGGAACGGGTTTTTAGTGGGCTAGCCTCCTCATTTTCCGTTGTTCCAGAGAGCGATCGCGAGCATGGCTGCTTGATGTTGGATATGGGAGCCGGGTGCACGGAGTATTTGGTTTACCAAAAGGGAGCCTTGGTGGCTTCTGGCGTCTTAGCGGTCGGGGGCGATCACATTACCAATGATCTGTCGATGGGTCTGCGCTTGCCGGTAGCCCGGGCAGAGAAGTTGAAGAAAGAACATGGCTCCGTCGATATGAACGAGGTGCAGCAGGGTGAGGTCATCCGGCTGGTCGACGACCCGGCTTTTGCAGGTAAAGAGGTCGATCGCTATCTTTTAAACGAGATTATGAGGGCTCGCGTGGAGGAGATGTTGAAGTTGATTCGCACCCGAATTGAGAAGGACGTTGATATGAGTGTGCTGGTGTCGGGAGCTTTTATCACCGGCGGCTGCGCCCGGATGCGTGGTCTTGAGGCCTTAGTGGAAGAGGTTTTGGATGTGCCTGCCAATGTGGTCATGGCCGAAACGAACGGCCCGGCTTTAGCAGATTTCGAGGCGCCAGAGCTTTCCACTGCCTATGGGCTGGTTCGGTATGCTGAGGTGTTTGAACGGCAAGAGCTGAGCGAGCCCATTTGGCGTCGCATTACCAAAAGATTTTCAAAGGAGCACAGCGTTTAATATTTTTGCAGCGCAAAGAAGAAAAGCGGGGTAATATCACTGTTTACGAACGCTCAGCAATAGACCCGGTTGCTGGGCTGCTTGACTTTTTTCTCGGACTTTAAACTTCTAAACTTTCTAACTATTCTCATGTCTTATCAACCCATGCCATATCGTGTTCTCGGAATTGGGGGTGCTGCCGTGCGTGTTCTGGAGCGTCTCATTGAAGATGGCTCACAACCGCAGTATTTAATCGCGGCAAACACTGACGCACAATCACTCCACGGATCCCAAGCCGGGGTGAAGTTGCAGCTGGGAAAAAGGATCACCCGTGGCCTGGGTGCTGGAGGTGATCCGGAGCTCGGAGCCGCAGCTGCCGAGGAAGTGCGCGAAGAGTTTCGTCAAACCATCCAAGGGGCTTCTCTTGTTTTTGTCTGTGTCGGTTTGGGAGGTGGAACCGGATCTGGAGCAGCCCCCATGTTTGCCCAGGTCGCCCGCGAGATGGGTGCCTTTGTGGTGGTTTTTGCCACGATGCCATTCCAGTTTGAAGGCCGGCGGCGGACCCAACAAGCCTTGGATGCGCTCCATGAACTCCGAAAATCCGCGCACGCGGTGATATGTTTTGAAAACGACCGTATGGGCGCCCATTTGTCCCAGCAAGCCGGCATTCACGAAGCCTTTGCCAACGCTGATCAAACCGTGGCAGAGGCCATTCTAGCCATTGCTGGTATGGCAAATCGGGAATCGTTGATTCAGCTCGGTTTTGATGAAATTCTCTCGGTGCTCAGCTCCAAGGAAGGCAGAACCCTGTTCGGCTTCGGGCAAAGCGCTCAGCCAAACAATCGAGCCAAAGAGGCGCTCAGCTCCGCGCTGGAAAATCCTCTTATGGATGGGGGACAAAACCTTTCCGATGTGGAGAATCTAATTGTTCAAGTCACTGGTGGCCCCAGCATGACCCTGCTTGAGGTTCAAGAGATGATGGAAGAGATCGGCACCATGGTCGGTCCGGATACCCACATTCTGTTTGGACTCGGTGTCGAACGTGCGTTAGAAGATACCCTCACCGTCATGCTCTTTTCGGCCTCCGGGAAGTGGTCCAGCAGCAACACGCCGCTTGAAAAGTCGAGCACCTCTCGCCCGCTTCCACCGGATATTCAGCGAGGGCCCGTCGAGACAAGTCGAGCTTTGGAGCCAGAACCGCGGCGGCAAGATTCTTACGAGGACCAAGAATCCAGCGGAGCACCGCGAGGCTCCGCCCTTCTGAGAGTGGCCCAGCAAGTGCGCTCCCAGGGCGCAGGTTTCATGAGAGCCCAAGCCAAAAAAACCTTAGACCACTCCACACCCTCTTTTGCTGCGCAAGACGAAACCATGAGTCACGGAAGTGAGTTGCGTCGGCCTGTATCGGTTGAACAACCTTCGCACGCGTCAGAGGCTGAGGAAGATTTGGAGGAGCTTCATGAGGAGGGAATTTCAGAGCAGTTCGATTCTCAAGAAATCGCAGGTCCGCTCGTCGATGAAGACCCTATCCTCTCTTCACCGCAGGCCCGCCAAGCGTCTGCCATTGAAACGCCGCCGCCACCAGTGAGGACGCGCCCCCCCGTTTCCAGGCCGGAACGAAACTTTACCGTCCCACCGAAAACCGCCCCATCAGATTTTCCGAGAGTGAGCCCGAGTTTTTCTGGGGACGGGTTTGTGCCGACGACCCCTCCGGCACGGGTGGTGCAGCCGGTGCAAAAGGATGGCAAGCCCAAGCCACAACAGGAGATGCTCCAGTTTGATCAGAGCGCTCGGGGTCGTTTTGAAAAAATTGCCCCAACCATCGTGAATGGTGAGGACCTCGATATTCCCACCTTCATGCGGAAGAAAAAGAAGACTGAGTCGGCGTAGGCTTGACTTTCAAGCGGATCTCTGGTGGGATTCAGGTCTAAATTTTATTTGATGGAATGCATGTGAATGTTGACCGTGGTCTGCGCGGTCCCAATAGTATAACCTGGCGCGCACTCTTCCTGCTGCTCCTCGTGGTCACCATCGATACCACGGCGCATCTTACTCTGAAGGCGGGCATGGAACGAGCTAAAGACATGTTTATGCCAGGCGCGTTGCCGTTTCCGGTCCATAACGCTGTGCTGGCTGGGATTCTGAAAGCGGCACTAGAACCTAAGGTATGGGTAGCAACAGCCATGATCATGTTCAGTTTTTTGATTTGGTCTCGGGCGCTGACCTTGGTCGACCTGAGCGTTGCAGTCCCTGTCGTAAGCCTAAATTTGGCGACCGTGCCGCTTGGGGCAAGTTTGATCTTAGGGGAAGTTATTGAGCCGAAACGATTGATCGGGATACTGTTGATTGTCATTGGTGTTTTGATTTGCTCATTAACTCGCTACAAAACTCCGGACCATCATAGTCTTGGTGAACCAGGATTCGAGCCCAAGCCTCTGCACCCGCACTAACTTGATGATCTGGTCCTTACTATTTATTGGTTCTGTGGTCAGCATACAAATGCTCGGCCAGGTGTTTCTAAAAAGAGGGCTCAACGAGCTAGAAGTGGAGCCCCTTCATGGCTTTCGGGATATCTACGGCTTCACAAAAAGGGTTTTTGGAAACCGGTTTGTTAAGTTGGCTTTGGCGTTGTGGGCCACCTGGTACGTACTTTACATGACGGTGCTGCATCATTTCGACATCAGTAAGTCCTATCCGCTCAACAGCATTGACCTCTTACTGATCTTGGTGGTTTCAAGATTTTACCTCAAAGAGACCATACCTTGGCCTCGCTGGTTGGGAGCCTGCGTGATCGCTGTTGGCGTCTACTTGGTTGCCTCAACCTGAAGCGCTTCCTCGGCGAGGAGCGGATTGCTCTCCAAAGCCACATCCTCCAGCTGGTAAGGCAAAAAGCGATGGCGATGACGCCAGGGCACCATTGCTGTAATGCAGGCTCCTTCAGCAACGTATTCCTGATCGAGAATATCCGCCACACGATGCAAAGCGGCAAGCTCTGAAGCTTGATCGTGGGGGATCAGCATGCGAAGGGGTTCGAGGGTATCCCCGATCAGGTCGCCGAGTCGTTCCAGCATCGCATCCAGACCCTGGCCGGTCTGCGCAGAAATAAAGACAGCCTCAGGAAAATGAAGCCGTAGACCAGCCAGCACCGAAGAGTCGTCGACCGCGTCCACTTTGTTAAAAACGGTGAGAATCCTAGAGTGTTCAGCGCCAAGATCTTGAAGAACCCGCATGGTCGTTTGATAATAGTCTAAAACGCGAGGCGCGTTAGCATCGAGAACATGCAAAAGAACATCGGCCAGCACCGATTCCTCCAGTGTCGCATTAAAAGCTTCCACCAAGCGATGGGGCAGGTTTCTCACAAAACCCACCGTGTCGGTCAGCAGAATATCTTGATTGTTGGGCAGCTTTAATTTGCGGGTGGTGGTGTCCAAAGTCGCAAAAAGTTTATCCTCAACAAGCACTTCCGCTTCGGTCAAGCGTCGAAGCAGTGAAGACTTGCCAGCATTGGTATATCCAACGATGGCGGTGTTAGGGATGGGAGTGCGCCGACGATCTTTCCTTTGAAGGTCGCGACGCTTCCGAACCTGCGAAAGCTCTTTTTTGAGCGTATCGATCTGCCTTCGGATCATTCGGCGATCCAGTTCAATCTGGGACTCCCCTTCGCCTTTACCACCAATACCCCCCGCCTGTTGACCTAAGTGCGTCCAGGCGCGTTTAAGGCGCGGCAATGAATACTCCATGCGGGCAAGATCCACTTGCAGCCGGGCTTCCTTGGTTTGAGCGCGGGTTGCGAAAATATCCAAGATGACTTCATGCCGGTCGATCACCGTGATCTTGCTCAGCTCCTCCCAATTTCTCTGCTGTGCCGGTGCAAGTTCGTGGTCAAAAATCAAAATGTCCGACTGAAGTTCCGCGGCTTCGTCACACACTTCCTGGGCTTTGCCAGTGCCTAGAAGAAACCGCGCTTGCGGCTTCTTCAGTGTAATGATGGTCTCTCCCACAATGGGGATGCCCAAAGTATTAACCAGTTCATTTAACTCGCGCAAGAGATCGCGCGCTTCTTCTAAATTGACATGGTCCATAGCCAAGCCAACCAGAAAGGCGCGCTCGACCAATTTAGGTTTCTCTTTGATTTCAAACATTGGTCCTAGCGTCCAACATACACTCTAAGGAGGCTCACCACAACTCCGGCGATTCGAATGCTGGCAAGCGTTCGGGGGCAACGAAAGCGAGTTTAATCTGCAATTGCGTTCGCCATTGGCGTAGTTGGTGTCCTACGATTTCCACCTGAAACCCTAATCAACGCCACCACAACGAGAGCCAATTGAAAGATCAGAAAGCCAAGTGCGAGGCCATAGCCACCCTCACCAAAGCCGTAACTATGCAGGCCTACACCCAGCACAAAATTAACTCCATACCAGGCCATCAAAATGGTCAAAAAGCCCAAGACGGAACCGATGGCCATACCAAAACCGCCCCACCATCCGGCTAAGCGTCCGTGCAACAAAGCCAGGTAGCTTAGCAAAGCGACCAAAGACCAAGTTTCTTTAGGATCCCAATCCCAAAAGCGACCCCAGCTGTAGTTTGCCCAAAACGCACCCAGAACAACTCCAGTAGCCAGAAGAAATACCCCGACCTGAATGCTTCGATAAATGTAAGGATACAGCGAGCGGACACTTTTGGTGTGCCCTTTCCAAATGGCCGGAAAAATTACAATGTGGGCCAGCCCCAAAGCCAAAGCAAAAGCGGCATAACTCAGCGTGACCGTGAGCACATGAGTCGTTAGCCAAAAGTTGTCCTGCAACACCGGCTGCAAAGGATTGATAGCCCGGTCAAGAGCCCCGCCGCCCTGAGCATCAGCTAAATAAAGCGAAAGCAACGCCACCAAGGACGCCGCCAAAAGAAAGTGTCGACTCCGATGGACCGCTTCCATGGCTAATCCCAAAACCACAGCTCCAAAGGCAACCCAAATCACCGACTCATACATGTTCGTGACCGGAGGACGTGAGCTGATGATCATCCGCGCGACAAAGCCAGCGATTTGGATGAGCACCGCACCGACGGCAAGGATCCAGGCAATTTTATAGCCGGCACTCGACCAGCGTTTGGTCGTCACCAGAAGCGTGATGACAGTCAGTGCGCAAAAGATCCATGCCCAACGGAAGGGATGCAAGGTCAAATAATGATGCTCGGCTTGAATGCGCCAGGCTTCAGGCACGTAGGCCCCGCCGCGTTCCACTTGCGCTTCGGCAAGAGCGGCTGCCGCTGCCGCAAGATCGGCGGAGTCTGCTGATGCGTACGCGGTGACAAGTTGCTCAAAAATACCCTCCCAGGGCTGCCCGAGATTTCCCAAATTGGGTTGATGCAATGCCGCCCATGGGGCACCAGGACTTTCATCAAAACTCTCGGCCAACGGCGGAACGACTCGAAAGGCTTGCCCATTCCGTAGATCGGCAAAAGCCACCATTCGAGCTCCCAAATTGGAAGCTTCTCGTTCTTCGCGAGTGAGTTCGGCTCCCTGAATGCGACTCTTCGACTGAGCTGCATCGATCGCGCCAATTACTGCGTCGTCGTTAAGCAAGTCGGCGAAGGCAAAAAGCCGTTGCTGCGGGTCGAGGCCGACCTGTTCCTTAAATGAAGGCAGCCGGATGGGAATGATCGGCTCATGTTCCCACGGGTAGTTGCTCTAAGCTTGCCATGCACGCCAAGTAACGACTCTCGCGCGAAAGCAAGGAGCGGACGCCTCCGCTGCGTGGCTTGAATGGGAAGATCCTCCAATGAGGTAAGATGAAGCTCCTTTTCCCAAGGGCCCCTTTCCTGGGCTGAGGCATCCGGCCATGGACCTAAAAGAAGAAGAAACGCGAAAAGCAAACAGTGAATTTTGTGCATGATATAAAGCTATTGTGAGTCTTGTAAGTGAGTGCTTGCCGGTTCGAGAGCTTCCTCGTCCGTAGGCCGTGCTTTCGCAGATTGCGCGTCACGAATTTTTGGGGTGACCACAAACATGACCCCGATGCCTAGGCAAATCATCACGGAACCGATCCACTTAAACAACCAGCCGGGGTCGAATAGCACTTGAAGGGTGGTCTCATCCAAATTATCAGGATTCCATTCTGCTTGAGAAAACTTAAAGGTTTGCCCGCTGATCTGGCCCCATAATCCGGCGGGGTATGAGCCGGGATGATTCATTCGAACAGTGGTAACGACCGGATCACTTTCCTCGGCGCCTCGGAACTCAAGTCGACTGATCCAATCCGCCGGGCGATCACTACCCTCCATCCTCGGCACCTGAAAGTCCCGAAGGGTCACATGAAAATCCAACGGCTCCATACGGAAACCCATAGCCACACGCACCACCGTGTTATCGAGCCCAATGAGATTGGACTGGCCTCCGATGGTCCAGGTTAGAGGTCCCATCTCGCCACTGGGGCTCTGCACAGCCATCCGGAGACCGACCTCAAGCGGTGTCTCGGCGTGATGTCCATCTACTGCTTCAACCCAATCGGAAGCCACCTCGCCGCTTGCGGTGGCCTGGAGCAGCTGGACTTCCCAATCGGCCCAGCCGGTTTGAATGGGTTGCCCTTGTTGCAACTCGCCCTGCGCCACGACTTCGCTCCCTCGTAAAAGCTGAAATGGAACACTACTTGAACCAGGCCTTGGAGTAGCCACGGTGAGACCCAGCATCGTGGAGGCGGTGGCTGGCCCGCTGCCTTGTAGTCGCAGCAGGAGAGCGGGATTGCGGTCTTCCTCATCGATATTGATCGGCCGTCCATCCACAACGTCGAGGGTTGAGAAATATTCTAAGACTTCGATATCAACATCGCCAAAGTTAAATCGCTTTTCTAAAACATCTTCCAAGGCATAAGTCCGCGAAGAGCCGTCCGGAGTTCGAATCTCCAATCTGCGCATATCGGGCTGCACATGAAGCAGCGCCTTATAAGCGCTGCCAGGACCCTCGATCACATGCACAATGGCATTCTCAGGTGCCGCCGCAAAAATCATGTG
Organism: Verrucomicrobiia bacterium; assembly: GCA_036804205.1. Taxonomy (GTDB): domain Bacteria; phylum Verrucomicrobiota; class Verrucomicrobiia; order Chthoniobacterales; family CALDSX01; genus DAIRSW01. The sequence goes on from DAIRSW010000002.1 coordinate 28,173, forward strand.
GGTTTCACTCCAGAAAGAATGCTCCTGCTCTTGGCTCTGGAATTGGTCCAGATCAACTAAGCTAATTTTGGCCATGCCCCCAAAGTCGTGGGTGAGTTCTTCGCCAGCTCCGAGCACGAGCCGTCGAGAATCGTTGAGGCGAGGGCTTGAGAGTTCTAGTAAAACGCCCGGACGACCCGCGGGTTGCTCGACCAACCGGGGTTCTTGACGCAGCTGCTCGCTGAAGCCATTGATATAAAGCTGGTGGTCAGACTGAGGAATGCGAACGGTGCGAGGTCGTTGCTCGGAAGGTTGGAGCACTTCCATATTAAAAGGCACCAAAAACGACCGATCCAAGGTGGTGATTTGTAAAACCCGATCTCGACTCACCAAACGATTGGTGGGCTGATCTTTGTTGAGGGTCACGGAACCTTCGAAGCCAAGTTTTTCTCCAAGGATCGCTCCGATCAGCAGGATGATGATTCCGTAGTGTGTAATCACAAAGCCGTAATGTTTAGGCAGCCACGGCCATCGCGTTAAAGTGACCGAAAACAGATTCAGCATTAAAACGCCGAGGGATAAGGTGAACCAGGGGGCTTTGTAAACAAAATGCTGGGCTGCAGCCGCGTTTTGACTGCTTTCAATAAAGGTCGCCGCGGCGCAGGCGGCCGCGATAAAGAGCAGGATAAAAATAGCGAAGCGTAACGAGCCCAGAACATGGATCACCTGCCAAAATTTAGATTGAGCTTTTCTGTTGTTAACGAGACGCCTGTGTTCTGCGAGAGTCATTGAAGAAACTTTATGCGCGAGAAATTGATCGGAACGAGGAAAAAACCATGTGGTTGTGGGAGCAAACAATTTTGTGCACCGCCATCATAATCAGTAGCATTGCGGCGTAGGATGTTACGAAGAAAAGGCCCGGATGGATAACATCAACCTGTGGGCTTAGCGCAAAAGCCAAGGTCAGGGCGGCAAGCTTCATGGCGATGAGCATGGATATCAAGGGCAACAAGATGCGACTAACCAGGCCTGCATGCCCTCTGTTATGAAACCAGAGCGCCACGCCCATGCTGATGAGCATGCAATTTTCCATCCACCCCCAATGCCAGACCAAACCCCAGCCGAGACTGGAGTCTACGCAAGGACAGAGGCACACGCCTTCGCGAACCACAGCTCCCCAGCCGGCATCCATGAACCATCCAAACAACATGCCGACACCCGCTGCCAAAGTCTGCCAGTTGAACAACCATCCGAGACGTCCCATGCTCAGTGTGACGGTTGCAGCGAGCAGGACTGTTAAGCCCCAGGATAAACCGGCCAAGCTGAGGAGAAAGATAAAATGCCCAAACCAAAGGACTACCGCGACCCGCGTTTGCCAAGCAGGCTCCTTCGATGGACCCGCGTGACCGGGTGAATCTGCTTGCCCATCAGAACCATCGGACTGCCCGTCACCCAAGGAATCAGGCTTTCGCCCTTCCACCCCGCGTAAGGCGCGCCAAGTGACCGTGGCGCTGGACACCAACATAATCAAAGCTGCTACCACAGGATTCAAAACGCCAAAAGCGGCAAGACCGATACCGATGGTGTTATAGCAAAACGCAAACAGCATATTGCCTCGGATGGTTTTGATCGCGCTACGGGTTTGTTGGATCGCCCAGGGAATTCGGGTTAGATCGCCGCCAAAAAGTTCGCCGCCGGCTGATTCTCGACTCAAAGCAGTGCCGGAGCGCAAGGCTAATCCTAAGTCGGCCTCCTGCAAGGCGGGCGCATCATTGGAGCCGTCGCCCAAAAACAAAACGCGACGCCCTTGAGACTGGAGGGTTTGTATGGCTTCAGCTTTCGCTGCGGGCGTCATTCCCGAGCTTACTCGATCGGAGGGCACCCAAGTTTGCTCGACACCAGACCATTGCGGATCCCCGGTCATGATCCGGACGTCAAGCCCAAGCCGGTCGAGTTCCCGAAGAGCAAGTGCGCTGCTGGCGCGCCACTGTTCGCGGAGGACAAAAAGCGCCACCAACTCATCATCCAGGGTCAGATAGATTTTGTGCAAACCGCTATGGCGATAATGAATTCTCGACTCCAGAAGCCGGGCCACCTCTTCTTGAGCAACCGGAATCTGGTTGCTCATAGAAAGCTGTTGCCCGTGGAAAAGAGCGCTTAGGCCTCGACCCGGTTCGAGTTGACTAGTAATGGGCTCAGCCTTTACTCCAGCGGCCCAAGCCCGAAAAGCGTGTGCAAGTGGGTGCAAGCTTTCGGCTTGAAGACTGGCAACCAAAGTCCGGACTTGCCGCTGTGCCTCCCCATCAGCCCAAGCAGGGGCATAGATGACCTCCGAAACTCGAAAATCCTCTTCAGAAAGCGTGCCGGTTTTGTCAAAAATCACCGTATCCACCTGGGCAAGAGCATCGATCTCATCTCCGCTGCGGAGAACAAGGCCCTCCTGCCCAAGTCGATTAAGCGCATTCCATAACCCGATGGGAGTGGCCAAACCCATAGCGCAGGGGCAAGCAATCAAAAGCACCGCCAGGGCATTCAGTAAACCAATCGGCCAGGCGACCAAGAAGCTCCAGGCGACAAAGGTAGCCACCGCAGCAAGCATCACCATAGGCAAAAGCCAGGCGACCACGCGGTCGGCATGCCGCTCGATCCGGCTGGGGGTTTGTGCGGCTTTCTCCAGTGCGTGAAGCAGCTGATCAAGTTTTCGTTCGCCGGCCAATTCGGTCACCTGCACGTGAAGAGTTCCATCAAGCGCTAATGATCCGGCTGCCACATAGTCGTTCGCCGATTTGGTTACAGGAAAAACTTCTCCATTAAGAACCGATTCGCGGACAAAACTCTGGCCCTCAATCACCACTCCATCGACAGTGATGTCTTGACCGGGGCGAATGATCACGGTATCACCCGGACGAAGCTGATCAATCGCGACCGTTTCTTCTGTGCCACAGCAACTTAGCCTTTGAGCGAAGGAATACTGTTGAGCGAGGGAATGAACTGTTTCCCAAGCTTTTTTTTGGTTATGCCGGGCGATGATGCGTCCGAAAGTGTAGATGGCGAGAAGGACGGCTACGATTTCATAGTAGATGGCTCCTTCCCCTCGCAGGGTGGCTAGTAGCGAAGCTCCGAAAGCACCGAGGATGCCGACTAAAAAAAGCTGCTCCATCACGATCTTGCCTTGAAACGCAGCACTAAGGGCTTGTTTGGTGAGTCCGATTCCGACCAGCAGATAGACCAGAACCGCAGCCGCCGCCAGAAAGGTGTGAATGAGCAGTCGAGACTGCGGGTCCGGCGGGGAGATGTTGACGGCTAATCCGAAGGCCATCGACTGCGCAGCGATAAAGGTAGCCAGACCAAGTTGCAGCCAGGAAGGGTTGGATCTTGTGGCGCAACAGCTAGATTCGGATGGCGGAGGTGCAGAGCAGCAGCTGGACATGGGCACGGGAGCATAACATCGACCTGGGCCTTCGCGCAAACTCTTCCGGGCGTCGCTTAGCATGCCGGGCCGAGTGTGGAAAAAAGAAGGCCCGACGAATATCGGGCCTTCTAAATTGCAGTTGCTGGCAGAGCGCTGAAGCGCGCGCCTCTTGTTCGCCTTAGGGAGCCATCTCCCAGCGACGCTTGCCATCCGTGGTGCTGGTGTCAGTAAACTGAGCCCAATTTAGTGTTTCAACATGAAAATCGGCGAACAAAGCGTTGATACGCCGCCCACTTTGGTGAGTGCCTTCTGATCCTGCTTTGGCATTGAGCGCACTCGGAGCAGCGATGGTGCCGGTAAACTCGTTCGTCGCCGTCCGGGCTGGGGCAGCGAAAATGAAGGATGAGGGAAACCGGATATCATCTTGTAGTGGAGATACGCCACCTTTAAACATCGCTTCATTCAGGCCATAACTATTGTCCAGGCCAGCAGCTCCAGCTCCGCGCGCGTCGAAGGGGGACAGCAAGGCCTTAGGATCGCCAAGTGTTCCGCGTTGATTGACGTCCGTGCCACCATAAATAAGCTGCTGCGCCCAGTTCGGGTCACCCCCAGGCGCGGCCGGTAGCACGCTGTTGTTGTCTGAAGCAAAGGCCAAGGAGGCAATACCAATTTGCCGAAGGTTATTCAGGTCGCTCAGGGCTCGGGCTCGCTCTTGGGCACCGGTAAAGGCCGGAACTGCGATAGAGACGAGGACCGCGATAATAGCGATCACCACTAAAAGTTCAATAAGTGTAAAGGCCCAGTTTAAGGACGACACAGACGAGGGAGGGGATTTTTTCATGGTTTATGGGAAGCTAAAAATCTTCAATGATCTAAGAATAAGGTGGCAGAATCTTCCCCGGAAAACAAGCGGGGAAATTACCTGGGGAAAAGGTTCTTTCCCTGAGGATCTCGGGCAGGTACACCACTTCGGCTCTAAGCTTTAGCGAAAGAGCTTGTAAAGGGCGGAAAAATCTTCGTTGCCCCAACCGCGACCCTCGGCTTCACGCAGCCTTTCTTTGACGGCTTGAGTCACGCTGAGTCCGGCGGCTTGGGCGCTGCCAACCAAAGCTAAGGCGAGGTTTTGGTCTTTCAGCATGTTGCTCACGCTAAAATGAGGCTCGAAATCCCCCGCTAACATGGAGGGGAGTTTCATATCCACGACCGGAGAGCGTGCCGCATGATGAGCCAGAGCTTTTTCAAGAACCGCAGGCTCTAACCCGCCTGAGGTCAAGGCAACCAAGGCTTCAGATAAGGAATTAACAATGGCCGCATTGAGCATGTTGGTGACGATTTTAACCACCGAAGCCGACCCGACCGGGCCGAAGTGTTCAATGGCTTTGGCGCTTAGTTCCAAAGTGGGCCGGAGATGCTCCAAAACCTCGGGGCGACCACCTGCGTAGTAAAACAGCTTGCCGGCCCGGCTAGCATCTCGACTGCCGGTGAATGGGGCTTCAAGAAAAGAAGCTCCGCATTCTTCCACAAGCGTTGCGGATTCGCGCATCTCCTCAGGGCTGATGGTTGGGTGCGCGATTACGTAATGACTGGGCGTCAATGAAGGCTGAAGAAGTCCAAGAACACTTTTAAGCGCGGAACCGGTGTCGACAAAAATTTGGATCGTTTTGCAAGTATCAGCAACCTCCGCTGCGCTTCCAAGAAAGTTAGGAATGGGCCGCGGCGACCTGCTCCAAACAAACACTCCACGGTTTCTTGCTCGGAGGGTTTTGGCAACGCCTGAGCCAATAATCCCCATTCCTATAACACCGATGGGCGGATGATCTGGTTCCATTTTAGCCATTCGTAAAGTTCGCTTTATGGAACAAAAAGCTCAATCTCGGCCGCTTCGCGCAGGCCTTGTAAAATCTCTTGCATGCCACCACGACGTCGTTGATCAAGGATATACTCTCGAATATACGGTTCGGCTTCTTCGAATTCCAACTTACGCGATGGACTTTTCTCCTCAACCTTGATCAGGTGAAACCCAAAATTAGTTTGCACGGGGCCACTGACCTCCCCGGGCTGCAGCGAGAAGGCCGCTTGCTCAAATTCCGGCACCATTTCTCCTCGCCGAAAAAAACCAAGGTCACCCCCACTATCACGCGAACCCTCGTCTTGAGAGAGTTCTTTCGCGGTGACCTCAAAAGATTCCCCGGCCACGATGCGTGCTCGCAAATTGTTGATTTCTTCACGTTTGGTCTCGACATCTTCTGGGCTCATTTCGGGAGGGGTTCGTAGAAGGATGTGTCGAGCCCGGACGCGCTCGGGCACCTCGGCCGCTTGAGGGTTGTCGTTATAAAAGGATTGCACCTCGATGTCGTGCACCACCAAATGCTCTTCAAGCTTGGAATCCATCCATTGACGCTGGCGGAGAGTGTTCAGGATAAGCAGCTGAATATCTTCGATAGTTTTATTTTCGGATTGCAGTTCGGCAGTCATTTCTTCTGCACTTTCGAAGGCGCTGGCAAAGCGATTAAACTCCTCCTCGGCGAGCGCAGGCTCGATCTGTTCTTGCCGCGCGGCTTGGGAGGCAAGCTTATCCATGACCAAGCGATCGACAGCGCTGCGAACAAGACCATCTTTAACCTCTTCCTCCAGTGTCTCCAGAGGTTGTCCGCCCAGCATAAGGCCGAGCAGCTCTTCGAGATCAGCGCGCGGAATTTCCTCCCCGTTCACCTTGGCGATAACTTCAGGAAAACTGCTTGCTGAGGAGGGCCCAGCAAGAATCGATAAAAGAAAGCAAGCGATGTAAGAGATTTTGACCATGCAAGCACATTTGGCACGGAAGAGTCATCTTTCAACCTTTAACAAAGACGAAAGCACAGGGCTCTGCGGAGTTCGCACTGGGGATCTTTAGGGCAAAGGGCGTCCCGCACTCTGTCCCGTGCCCATGGCAGCATCATTGGGGTCGCCCTGATCGGGGCGTCGTGCCTCACCAAACAAAAAAACGATCGACAAAAAAATCAGGAAAGCCGCAAAAAGCGAGAGCTGCGGAATCGCAATAAATTGGATAAGATAAAACGCCAAAAACGGAGCAATCATCGCTCGGATACCAGTAAAGAACGTATGCAACGCCATATAATCTGCGGTGCGATCCGGCTGTGCGACCTTAGTCACCCATAAACTCCATGCCACATCTCCTCCGGTAATCGACACGCCGAACAGCAAGCCACCCAAGATTTGCATCCCCAGGTTGTCCCCGGCAAAAAAGGCCAGCACACCCAGGATGAACCCAAGATTGAGAATGATGCGCATGATAAAAAAGTTGAGCCGGTCGAACAGCTTGCCCCACACCAAGGTGCAGGCCAGGCGTGATACGTTCGGCACCACGCCAACCACCAGAGCGATGGTGAACTCATCCATAGAAATGCCGTGCACCGGGTTGGCCAGATACTCCACGCGCAGTGGGATCATAATAAGATTACCCAAGCCCATCAGCATCCAGCTGATCAGCACATGCCTGAGCACCCGATCTTCTTTCAGGTAACGCATGGAATAAAACACCTTCGGCCTCGCCCGGTCGCTCGAGTTTTTTAATGGTTCACTCGGCAGCTTGCTTAAACACAGTGCCGCCACAAACGCGGCTGCCGAAAATATCAAAAAAATGGCCGGGTAACGTCCAATTTGACCCTCCAAAAAAACTCCCCCTAACCAAGCGAAAACCCCTGCCGTGGCGATACGAACAAAGGCCGCTTGAGAAAAAAGGTGCCCTCGCCGTTGATAATGATAGTTCTTCTGAAAAATCTCGGTCAGCAGTGGGGTGGCCGAAGTCATCCCCATCATCCCAGTCAAGCAACCGAGAATAAAAAAGGCTTCGTTCGGTGCGAGGGCTGCAGTCAACCATCCGAAACCGGACAGCACCTGAAGTCGAGCCGCCGCCAGCCCAACCCGCCATTGTCGACGCAGCACAAAGCTCACCGCGAAAGGACTGAGCAGCAGGCCGATGGCGTTGCCAACATTCAATAGTGCTTTAGCGGTTGGTCCCGACTCAAAATAACGGACCGCCACCAGCAACATGAAAGTCGCAAATGCGGTCTCCAGGATCCCTGTCGCCGGGGCGCGGAAAAGCTCTAGCCGAAATGTTTCTCTCTCCCGCTCGTCAGTCGATAAAATACTCATGCCCATTTTGGACATCTACCGCAGCACTTATTTAATCTTAATATCACGCAATTCTTCGGGTAAGGATGGCCATTCAAGCTTCATCTTCTTCAGCGCTTCCACCACCACTCGGGCCACAATTTCATCCCGCATCCACCGATTATCGGCCGGGATCACATGCCAAGGTGCGTAGTCGCTGCTGGTGTTACGAATGGCAAGTTCGTAAGCTTCCATATATTGATCCCAGTATTTGCGCTCCTCAAGATCGTTAGCGCTAAATTTCCAATGCTTTGTCAAATTACGAAGACGCCGTTGCAGTCGGCTGGTTTGATATTCATAGCTTATGTGCAGAAAAAACTTCAGCACCGTGATCCCTGTCTGAGTCAAGAGAAGCTCAAAATTACGAATTTGCTCATAGCGCTGCTTGATCACTGTCGGGGAAACCCACTCATGCACCCGTTGAATCAGCACGTCTTCGTAATGGCTGCGATCAAACACCACAATCTCGCCGCGTCTCGGAATTTGTTGATGCACCCTCCACAGAAAGTCGCGAGCCATTTCTTCTGGGGTAGGCTTCTTAAAGTTAGCCATGCGAAGGCCAGCATGACTGACCTCGGAAAAGACTTTATCGGTGGTGCTGGTCTTGCCGCTGCAATCCATCCCTTGAAGCACCACCAAAAGCCCGTGACTGCCCGTGGCATGCATAACCTCCTGAAGTTCAGCCAAAGGCTCGATGAGTTTTTTAAATTCCTTTTTCGAAGAGGACTCATCCCGCTCGCCGGTATAGTCGGTTGCATAGTCATCGATCGAAAACGATATCGCCAAACTCGGGGTGATCGTGATGGCTTGCTCTTTGTTCTTGCTCTTCTCCGACATCAAGCAATGAAGGTGAAAATGCTTCCGTGGTCAAGAGTGGGCAAACCCGCAGAAGGCGTCCAAAGCCCGTAGCGGAATTCGGATAAAAAACCGGTCCAACCAACGTCTCCACGGCTCAACCTCTCCATGGCTAAATGACACCGAGCAAACTTAAGGCTCAAAGCGTCCGCGGACTACTGGTCTCGCTTCCCGGTTGTGATTTTCAGAATTTCTGGCATCATACCTACATGACTGAAGATAACCTCACTCGTCGCGATGCCCTCAAAGGATTTCTTCTTACCGGCGGTGCGGTAACCTTGGGATCACTCGGCTCATCCTTGCCTGTCTGGGCACAAACCAAAGCCTCAACCGAAGAAGGGACCACGCCTTTCACTCTTCCGCCGCTGCCCTATGCACCGGACGCTCTGGAGCCACATATTGACGCCGCCACCATGGAATTGCATCACGGCAAACACCATGCTGCCTACGTGCGCGGGCTCAACCAAGCCATCGAAGACGAACCAAGCTTACAAGGCAAAGCGTTAGAAGAACTCTTATTAGACATCAAGCAAACTCCGGAAGCAGTCCGGCAAGCTCTAAAAAACCACGGGGGCGGCCACTACAACCACATGCTGTTCTGGGAAACCCTCAGTCCGAAGCTCGACACTCAACCAGGCGAGACACTCATCACCGCAATCAACGACAGCTTCACCGATCTTGACCAATTTAAAACCCAACTCAAAAGCGCTGCCCTGGGAGTCTTTGGCAGCGGCTGGGCCTGGCTGGTGCTGAATCCGGACGGACGTCTCGAAATCTCCACCACCGCCAACCAAGACTCGCCCCTCTTTGAAGGCTTCTACCCTCTGACCGGCGTCGATGTTTGGGAACACGCCTACTACCTTAACTACCAAAATCGCCGGGCCGATTATCTTGACGCTTGGTTTGACCGGATCAATTGGGATAAAGTCACCGAGCGATACACGGCCAAAGTTTAAACCTCACTCCCGCTACCCACGGACATGAGCAACTCCCCCGAGCCCCTGCGCATCGGCATCGTTGGTGCTGGAGCCATCGTGCGTGATCGGCATCTTCCGAATCTCAAAAAGATCGAAGGCATCGAGGTTGCCGCCGTCTGCAACTCCACTCTCGACAGCGCCAGCACATTCTGTCGGCAACACGCTCCCGAGGCGGAGCCCATGGAAAACTGGGCCGATCTCTTAGCTCGGCCAGACCTCGACATTATCTGGATCGGCACTCCGCCTTCCATGCATGCCTCGGTAACCATCGCTGCTCTCCAAGCGGGCAAACACGTCTTTTGCCAAGCGCGCATGGCCAGCCATCTCGCAGAAGCGGAAGACATGCTTTATGCCGCTCAAAAGTTTCCACACCTGGTCACAATGCTCTGTCCTCCGCCTCACGGCATGGTCGGCGAGCAAGAAATGCAACAGCGCCTCTCCGCAGTGGGCCAACCGCATCACATCCGACTACGCAGCTTAACCAATTCTTACATTGATCCCGACACACCTGCGCATTGGCGACAAAAATACGAACCCAGCGGTATACAAATTCTCACCCTCGGTATTTACGTCGAGGTCCTGCACCGCTGGCTGGGGCAGATCACCCAAGTCTATGCGCAATCCAAATTGCTCACTCCATTGCGAGGTGAATACCGAGTCCGCATTCCGGACATGGTCACCGTGTTCTGCGAGTTCGAGAGCGGGGCACACGGGGTTTTAGAATTCGGCGGAATCCACGCGCACCCGCCCGGTGACTCCATAGAAATCTACGGGGATCAAGGCACCCTCACCTACGATTTCGTGACCGATACCATCCAACTGGGAACGCGTCACGAAAACTCGCTGCAGCCGATCACCATTAGTAACCCGGGCAGCTGGCGAGTCGAAGAAGATTTTATTGCGTCAGTCCGCCAGCCGGATGCTCCTCGTCCAAGCCCCACCTTTGAGGAGGGCCTTGCCTACATGCG
>DAIRSW010000002.1:38546-42455 GCA_036804205.1 Verrucomicrobiia bacterium
CCTAACCGCCAAACACCCGATTGTCATCACCCACTAACCCAGTCGGCAAGAAAGGCTAACGTTTGAATCACCATGAAGAAAAGAAGAGCATGAAGATAAGGAGTTTATGATGGTTGATGTGCCAGTTTTTCCTTCATGCCCTTCGTGCGCTTCGTGGTCAATTCCTCAATTTGAGCTGCGGGATTTGGTTTTATTTATCGGCTGCTGGGAGCTCGGATACTCTTGAACTTCAGCCGTTCTCAAAAGCGGTATCACCCGGTGCGTGAATGGACTGGAAGAAGAGGATCTCCCCCTGAGACGCAGGGACTCGGAGGAACTCTGAATGGAAAATACAAAAAGACCTCTGCGCCTCCGCGGGACAACCACCTACTGAAATCAGCGAAGAACCCTATTAGTTATCCGCTTCGCGAGCGTTTCCTTCATTCCCTTCAAGCGCTTCATGGTTAATTCTTTAAGTTCGAAATGCCACCGCAACGCCGACACCGTTCACGCCCTGGTCCCCTTTCAGCTTAACCGGATACTTTTGGGATAAGGGGTTCACCTATTTAATCCTCTCCAATCGGCCTTTACGCCGGATGATGTTTTTATAGTCCCATTGGGTATCGCGCGCCTTCGCAAGCCAGCGGGCCAGATCGTCCTCATTGACTTGATCAAAGGAAGTATAGCGAGCCTCGGCGGCTTTGAAGCTTCCCTCATTTTTTAGGCCAGCCTCATTGAATGATTGGCCGCTCCAGAAGAGCAATCGCACACAGTGCTTGAGTTTTTTGTAGCCGACAATCGGATTGCCTTCTAAGAACCAAACCGGATGCGCATGCCAGATTTTGTTTTCCGCTTCGGGCAGATGCCGGTCGATGATCGTTGCAAGAAGGTCGCAGATTCTCTCATCCTCCGGTGCCTGTTGTGAGTTGTAGTCGCGGGTATCGGGATTCATTCAAGGCAAAGTGATTCTATAGTTTCGCCGGACTCATCCCTGCACGACGACCTTATATCCTCCGAACATCATGCGTTGAGGGTCGAATGGTGGCGTTACGTCCGGGTTTTGTGTCGGGCAGAGTGCCTTCATCCGTGGATCGGCCATGACCTTCGCATTCACACTATCGCGATGTTCTTTGGATTCATAAACGATATAGGCGAAAACCAAAGTCTCGCCCAACTGCGTAGCGAATACCTCGGTCGCCGAGCGACAACCCGGACCGGGGGTGCCGAGGTCGTCCCCGACTGCCTCAATGTATTCGAGCGCACCGTGCTCTTTCCAGATCGTGGCGCACAGGGTCGCGACCCGTTTGTACTCGTTCAGTTGATCCAGATGAACTGGAATGACAAATCCGTCGATGTATTTATCCATAATGTTTTAATATGTTGGGGTTTAATGCGATCAGCATGAATGGACTGCGTCGTCATCGTATTTATCGTGGTGACGCACCCATGACATGGTGTCGGTTTCGTTGCGGCCTTTTGGCACAAGATCCAGAAATTGGAGAGCGCCGGCGAGGATGTCCACGCCGCGGGCATAGGTGGAGTAGGTGTGGTAAATGGAGCTATCGGACTTTTTGTAGAAGACACTCAGGCCGTGAAGCTCGTCATTAGCATAGGGGGTGGTGCCATAGTTGTACCCCACATTGCCGGACACCACCTGCTCTGGCGTGAAGGAGACGCCAAAGTCGAAATTGAAATTGCTTCCGTGTGAGGAAACCCACGGAAACGTCCACCCCATGCGCTTTTTGAAAGGAAGAAACTCTGCCAGCGGAGCGCGGGAAACTGCGGAAAATGCAACATCATTGTTTTCAAAATGCTGCCGGGCACCATCGACGTGATCGGAGAAAAAAGAGCATCCGTCGCAGCCTTCCTTCCAGCCGGGGCCGAACATGAAGTGATAGACAATAAGCTGGCTGCGCCCACGGAAAAGATCGGCCAGGGTGGCAGCACCATCCGGTCCCTCGAAACGGTAGTTTTCGCGCACGGCGACCCAAGGCAAGGCACGACGATTGGCGCTGATTGCCTCGAGTTGCTTCAGAACGAGCTTCTCCTCGGCGAGGAGTTCCCTGCGCGCAGCAAGCCATTCGCCCGGGGTTACGACCGGATGGTTGTCAAGTTCTTCTGGAGTGGGCGGTGTCGGTGTCGACATAACATTTACATCGAATGAAGACCAATCATGTTGCCTTCGGGATCGATGACGAGGGCGATGTATCCATATTCTCCGATCGACATTTTATTGGAATGAATGCTCCCGCCGTTGGCTTCCACGCGACCGACCTCGACTGAGCAGTCATCGCAGGAAAAATACACAATTGTGCCACCGGTTCCGGAGTCCTTGTCCTTCATTTTACAAAGCGCTCCGCTGCAACCCGGTCGATCCCCGCAGCCCATGCCAGGGAAGACCCACATCTCGAGATCGGCATCCGGGGTGGAAAGCTTTTCGAGTGTGATTTGGAAGACGTTCTCATAAAAGGCTTTGGCGCGTTCCATGTCCTGGACATAGAGCTCGAACCAGCCGACGGGATTGGGTTGCAGATTGCTCATAACTGATGTGGTTTTTGTGAAGCTTATAGAGGTCAGCGTTTATCGCCTCTCATCCTATTGACGAACAAGAGGACTGGAAAAGGACAGCTTTGTGGTCAGTCGTTCGAAGCCCCGCTGCATTCGCCGCTCATGGCGTCCCAGCGTTTTTGCATTTCTTCAGGCGAAACTTTTTCAATCTCGTGCTGGAGCATCCATTGGTGGCCAAAAGGATCAACGAGGTTGGCGCTGCGGAAGCCGTAAAACTGATCCGCGGTTGGCATGAGAACCGTGGCACCGGCAGCCACCGCACGCTCGACGGCGGCGTCCGCATTTTCAACCATGAGGCAGAGCGTGAACGGGCTGCCGCCAAGGGATTGCGGGGATTTATTTCCCCAGTCCTCATTTTCATCAGCCAACATCATGAGGTTGCCGCTGATGATGAGTTCGGCGTGGCCAATTTTTCCGTCGGTTGGATTGTTGAGGCGAAAACGTTCGGAGGCGCCGAAGGCCGCCTCGTAAAATTTGATCGCGCTGGCTGCGTCGCGGACCGTCAAATACGGGCTGATTGCAGGGTAGTCAGGGTTGGGTGTGTTCATGTTATTTTCTTTAGGCTGGGTGTTGCTGTGGTGCGCACTCCCGCAGACGGGAGGCGAAGAGGGAGCGTTCAGGGCTGGAAGCTGTCAGAGCCAGGGCCCGGGCAAAGTATCCGGCGGCGACGATCGGGCGATCACGCCGGACTTCAAGGTCGCCAAGCACGGCATGAGCAAGCGGGTATTCGTTGAGTGAACCGCCCTCCAGGGTATGCCGAATTTCGTCAATCGCACGTTCCGGCCCGTGCACTTTGGATGCGGCGACGGCGCGGTTGAGCATGATTACGGGCGACGAGGCAAGTTGCATCAAGTCGTCGTATAGGGAAAGAATGCGCCCCCAGTCTGTGGTCGCGTCGCTCGATGCCGTGCAGTGACACGCGGAAATGGCGGCCTGCAAGTGGTATTCTGATGGCTGATGTCCACGCACGGAGGACGCCAGATGCCGCATGCCGCGTTGTATCAAAGCAGCGCTATACAGCGAGCGATCCTGATTTTCGAGGCGGATGATTTGGCCGTCTGCGCTAAGGCGGGCAGGCAGGCGAGACGCGTTAAAGCAGAGGAGGGAAAAAAGGGCATGGGTTTCCGGGCAGCCGGTTGTGGGATGCGCCACCAGGATTCCAGCAAGGCGAAGCGCTTCATCGCACAACTCGGGCCGAACCACTTGCTCACCATCGGTCGCGCTGTGGCCCTCGCTGAATAGCAGGTAGAGCGTGCGAAGAACTGCTCCAAGCCGAGGAGCGAGTTCGGGGCCCTCAGGGATGGCGAACGCAACACTTGCCTGGCGCAGAGCGGATCTGGCTCGGGTTAGACGCTTTGCCAT
>DAIRSW010000002.1:42465-52776 GCA_036804205.1 Verrucomicrobiia bacterium
GCAGGCGAAGATCAGGCAAAGCAGCTCATCAGGAATTTCATCTCTCGTGAGCGGATCGTTCCCGGCACGGTTTTCATCGAAGCGTCCATTGAGCACCTGGGCGATTTCCGGCTCTTTCTCACGGAAAGACCGTTCCCGACGCAGCGCGTCGATGGCCAGATTTTTCGCCGTCCGCATCAGCCAGGCCGAGGGATTATCCGGGATTCCGTGATATGGCCAAGCATTGAATGCGCGAATGGTTGCCTCTTGCACCACATCTTCCGCAAGTTGTAGATGCCGAACGCCGAAGATGCCGGTGAGAATGGAAACCAGCCGGGCAGATTCGTGGCGGAAGGAATGCCCGGCCACCTGGATGAAGGGATCCTGTGATTGTTCCGGCACGGATGGCATAGGACTTATGCAGTACGTCTTGCGTTCCTCAGGCCGTCGCCAGCACTGGCGACTTGCGAAGTTTGTAGAATTCGGGGCACTCGGGCGCGATGGGACGCACCTCCAAGGTGGATCCACATTCAAGCAGCGGCCAGCCCCGGGCTATCTGCACGGCTTCTTCCATAGAATCAACCGTGATGATCAAATATCCGCCGATGGCCTCTTTGGTTTCCGCAAACGGGCCGTCGGTCACGCTGGCTCCGTTGCGGCCCGAGACCATACGGCCTTCGGAGAAGAGAGGCTGGGCGGCCTTAAACTTGCCGTCAGCTTTCAGGCCGTCAAACCAGGCATAAGTCTTTTCCATGATTTGCTGCATTTCCTCCAGGGAAAGGTCACGGCTCCATTCCGTGCTCTTAAAAAGAAGCAGGTATTCAGTGGGGTTCATTTCATCATTCATGGCTGTTAGGTGTGGTTGGTATGGTGAGACGAATAGGATCGGCTCCAGAGGACAAATTTGCGAAACAAATCCCCGGTTGCTCAAAGCTACAACAAGCACGTCGATTTTCCGAACGGGTTCAGCAGATGCTGTGCTGCGAAACGTAGGAAGCCTTTACCTTTGGGGTTAACCTTTCAAACGTTTTTGGTCGGAGAACATAAGTCACGCTGGATTCCGCTTGGTGCCCTTGATTTGTGGATAGCCGAACACACTGTTGCTTCAGACCTCCCACCGGGCCGGGCCAAAAGCGTGGCTCGGCTTCGGTTTTCTTACGCTTAATGGGCACTGCGTCTTTGCTTCCGCACTTCTCACCCTCGGTAAGGTCTACGAAGAAACGTAACATTGGAAAGCCAGGTGACCGCGACCACCGTGAGCATCGAGATCGCAGCGGCGGACGCGATCTCAGGGCGGTCCGGCATTAGGCCGGCTTCGACAAGGCCAACCCAAACTCCGGTGGCCAGGACAAAACAACCAGCAGCGGCGAACAAAATGCTCCCTGGCAGCGACCCATTGGTGAAAGCGTGGGCGAAGGGAAACGCGGCACCAATCAGCCCGAGGCTCAAGGCCACAAGCGAGAATTGCTGGACAGCAAATCCTGCGACACCCAACAACAACCCCAGCATCACCGCGCATCCGCTCAAGATGGCTTCGAGCTTCTCCCGCCGGTCAAGCGAATGGCGGGCGAAGCGATCGAGAAGCAAGCCAAAGTTTCCAACAGGTCGCGCAACGTGCACCCAGAGGACGAACAGTAGGTAGAGTGCAATGACGCCGATCGCAGCGGGAGGGGGCAGGACGGTGCGAAGAAATTTCACGCCGACAATTAGCCCTATAAAGAAAAGCCACTGCTTATCCGCGGTGAATCGTTGCAGGGCGAAGCAGTATGACAGGTAACTGCGGTAGAGCGGAGATCGGGCTCGAAAGGCCTCCTTTAAACCCTCCTTCGCAAATTCATGTGAGGCGTCGAGCCGCAGCGCTTCAAGAAAGTGTTCCTCAGCAGCTCGGTGTTCCCCCCGTTGCAGAGCCACCCAACCTGCGCTCACCCGAGTGTCGGGATCCTCGGGGTTTTCGGAAAGCATGAAGTCCGTTTGCGCCGAGCTTTCGCCTAGCCGATTCTGGAGTCGCAGGACGTGGGCTAGGACGTTCGCTGCTGCGCTATCGTCCGGGTCCAATTCGAGTGCTTTGAGAGCCGAGGCTTCAGCCTCTTTCCAATTTTTCCTCGAAAGGAGAACCGCGGCGAGCGAGCGGTGAGCAAACCCCGAGTCGGGATCGAGTCGGACAGCCTCCCTCGCCGCAGCTTCGGCGTCTTTTGGCCGATCCAGATCAATAAAGATGCACGCCCTATAGGCGTGGTAGTGTGAGGACTCGGGCTCAAGCGCGAGCGCCGCATCCAGTGCCAGAAGCGCTTCTTTATGCCGCTTTTGGTTCGCGAGGCTAACGGAAAGAAGGTAATGAGCCTCCGGGTCGTTGGGGTCCACGCCAAGGCTCTCTCGGAGAATCTTTTCGGCGTCAAGAAAGCGCCGCTGTTCGATCAAAACACGTCCGCGTTCAGTTTGTTGGCTCATATTCGGTTCTGCTTCAGTTCGGTTTCTTTGAGAATTGTTGGGGAAATTGCCTTAGCGGTTGCTCAGTGTTTAATGCCGAGATAGGCCAACACATCGTTGTAGAATCCCCCTTGGTTGGAGTAAAGCGCGTAGTTCTTCGCGCTTTCGAACCATGCTCTGGTGGAAGGCTTGATATCAGCTGCGGCCTCAAGTAGATCCCGCGTTCCAAGCGGCTGAATCTGGCCGGACTTCATGGCCTTAGCAAGTCCGCGTTCAATGGCCTGGTCAAACACCGCCTTTAAATCCGCTCCAGAAAAATCGCGGGTCTTCTTCACCAGGGCAGGAATATCCAAATCCGTAATTGGCTTTCCTCTCGCAAGAATCTCAATCACCGAGGCCCTAGCCGCGTCATCCGGCGGCGGCACAAAAAGTATGCGGTCAAACCGGCCCGGTCGACGGAATGCAGGGTCGATGTGCCAGGGTGCATTGGTGGCCCCGAGAACCAGCACCCCATCATTTGCTGAGGCGGTCCCATCCATCTCCGCAAGAAACTGGTTGATCAACGTCCGGCCCGCACTCTTCCGCATATCACGACGGTCGGCAGCCAGTGCGTCGACCTCGTCAAAAAAGAGAATGGCCGGAGTGTTCTGACGGGCGGTATCGAACAGCCCGTGAAGGTTCTTTTCGCTCTCACCAATGTAGAGGTCAAGGATCTGGTGAAGGCCAATAGCAAGGAAGCTCGCCGAGATCTCGCCAGCTGTGGCACGACTGATCAAAGTTTTTCCACAGCCAGGAGGGCCGTAGAGCAGTACCCCACCACCGGCCTTTTTGCCGTAGGCCGCAAAAAGGTCAGGGTTTTTTAACGGATAGATAATCTTCATCCGGATTTCCTCCTTGACCTGTTCCATGCCCCCGACGTCGTTGAAAGTAATCGCCGGACGCTCCATATCGGGGTCTGCACCGCCCAACCCCGCGAAGCCGCCCAGATCGGTCGGTCTGCCTCCCGACTCGTCGCCCTCGAGCTCCCAGCCCTCGCTTGTCACTTTCCCTTTGGCCAAGTCCGACGGGGTGCCTGGCAGATCGTCGCCGCCCTTCCCATCACCGTGCGTGGAACCGGCACCTCCACGATACATCTCCTGCTCAAGGCCAACGTCCTGAGGAGCGCCGAGTTCGACCGCTTTGCGATAACACTCAATGGCCCTGCGACGGGAATCTTCCACTAGAGCGATGCGCGCGAGCTGGAACCAAGCCGCAGAGTTGCCTGGCGCTTCCGCCACCAGCGCCTCAAGGCGAACGGCTGCCTCCGAAGTTTTCCCGGTTTGATGAAGCGCCCTAGCGAGCCCGAGCTTGGCCTGCTGGTTTGAGGCGTCAAGCTCCAGCGCTGTTCGAAACGCGGCCGCAGCATCATCGGGCAGCAGATCCTCAAGGCAAGCCTCCCCAAACAAAATCAGGAGGGGAGCATTGTCTGGCGATAGCGCCACAGCTTCACGCAGGGAATCAGACCGGTTCATGCACCACATGTTGCTTGCCACGGTCGAGTTGGCAAGAGGCCTTTACCGAATTCTCAGCTCGTTTCGGGACCTTCAAAAAATCATGGCCGACCTGCTCGGTTTGCCCCACCCCGCAGAACCGCTTCTCCACTGTCCCAACCCTCGGGGAGCTCCCCACCGTAGACAGGTCGCCCACACTTACTCAGCACATTGGGGCGAAGAGGAGGATCGGCCATTGACAGGTTGGGTCAACTTCTGCTGAACCGGGCAGGCCAGGACGTTATCGTAGTCCCCTGGAGCTCAACCTGATAGCCAAGACAACGCAAGTCTTCGCGCAACCAATCGCGAGCTTCACGATTCGCTTTTTTATTGGCAATGAAATGTCGGGGATACGCCAACGCTTTCAGAGTCGATCGGAGTCGAGCTTCCGAAACCGCCCCAACCGCGGGATGGTCGAAAGCCAAGGCGGTCGATTTCGAACTTTGAACTCGCGAGACAAGCATAGCGGCAAGGTCCACCATCTTGGTGCTTTTTTAGGCACATCCCCATTTGAAGACAGATCGTCTTGCCGGTCACATCGTCAAATGGATTGCAGTTGAGCTTTTTGCAACTTCATCATCGGCGGAAGGGCCTTCCCTTGCCTCTCCCAATACTCAAAAAGTGCAATCACGCTGTAAGCACCTCGAATCGCGCCATTCGCATCCATAGTCTGCCGGTCCTCAACCTCCTCCCGGGGCACATCCCGTCGCCCCTCCATCGGCTGCTTGTCATCAAATGGTTGGTTGGCTAGTGAAATATTAAAGCGACCGTCTTTGTAGAAATGAACGTAGCCCCCAGATATGCTCGGTCAACGCGGGGATTCCAATCATACGAAACTCAGTCATCGTAATGGAATCTGCATTGCATAATCAAAAGACTTTCTCCTTCCACTCGGTAGATCAGACGATGCTCTTGAGTTATCCGTCGCGACCACCAGCCTCTAAGAGTGTGCTTCAGCTGTTCAGGCTTTCCGATGCCTGAAAATGGATTGCGGAGCGCATCACGGATGAGCTCGTTGATCCGCAGGAGAACCTTTCGGTCGTTTTCCTGCCAGTAGAGATAGTCTTTCCAGGCGTTTGGCAACCATGTCAGTCGCATAGTTCATGCGATTGGATTTTGCCCGCAGAGTAATCTGCAAAACTTTGCTGTAGCTGAGCTGCGTTTGCCCGCGTCGAGAGGAGATGAAGCGTCGTTTCCATCGCCTCGTACTCTTCAATCGCTAGCAAGACAACCTTGCCCGCCCCATTTTTGGTGATGGTGATGGGCTCCCGATCACGAGAAGCTGTCTCCATCAGCCCTGCCAGTTGGTTTCGAGCGTCCGTATAGCTAATCGTTTGCACAGAACACCAATCCTGCATGAACAGAATTCTGTCAAGTTCGGGCCACCCAAGAAGTCACTCGCCCTTGCCCAGCACTGAGCCGCTTTCAAGCTCCAACGGCGCTTAGTCTTCTCTTTTTCGTTTGTCGGGGCGGTCTTTCCAGATGGTCTTGTCGGGTTTTTTTGTGAATTTTTTGCCGCCTTTGAGGCCGCCTTTTCCCTTGTAACCACCTTTGAAATTCCCACCCCGTTCGCGGAAGGGTGGGCGTCCATGAGCCTCCGGCTCGACGATTTCTACATTATCTTTCTTGGGTTTTTCTGACTCCTGCATGTGCAACACCGCCGAAAGAATGTCGGTTGGCGGATAGCCCTGGTCCAATAGTCGGTCCATCAAGACGTCTTGCCGTTTGAAATCGCCGCGCTCCAAGGTGCTGCGTAGTGATTCAAAGAAGACATTGGCTCTTCTTTGCTCAACCTCTTCCAAAGAAGGAACCCGTTCGCGTCTGATTTTTGCCTGAGTGAAGCGCATCATGTTCTGGAGTTTGTAGACCTCGCGTCCAGCCACGAAAGTGACCGCCTTGCCTTTATTGCCGGCGCGTCCGGTGCGGCCAATTCTGTGCACGTAATCTTCTCCATCATTGGGGAGGTCGTAGTTGAACACCACTTCAATGTCTTTCACATCTAATCCGCGAGCGGCCACGTCGGTGGCGACCAAGAATTCAACCGCACGCTTGCGAAAGCGGTTCATCACCCGCTCCCGCATGGCTTGGGTCATGTCGCCATGCAGTTTATCCGCCGGATAGCCGCGGGCCATAAGGTGTTCGGTTAAATCATCCACCATCATTTTTGTGGCGCAAAAAATAATGCCGTATTTGATGTCCTCCATATCGATGAGTCGACACAACACTTCCAGCTTGGAACGACGGTCCACTTCGTACCAGACCTGCTCAATGGCGGGGACGGTCATGGCTTGACCCTCAATTTTGACGTGCACAGGGTTTTTGGTGAAGGTCTTGATGAGTTCCTGGATTGGACCAGGAAGAGTTGCTGAAAATAGGACGGTCTGCCGGGTTTCGGGCATGCGCGCTAACACTGAACGGATGTCATCCAAAAAGCCCATATCAAGCATGCGGTCGGCCTCATCGAGAATGACCATGCCGATCTGGTCCAGCTTCAGCGTCTTGCGGTCCAAATGATCCATGACCCGGCCTGGAGTGCCTATGATGATTTGCGCTCCTTGTTGGAGTCCGCGGAGTTGTCGGTCGTAGGATTGGCCGCCGTAGATTGGTAGCTCGCGAACGCCTTTTTTGAATGTCGCGAGCTTGGCGGTTTCCTCCGCCACTTGCACGGCTAGCTCGCGCGTTGGGCATAAAATCAAAACCTGCGGCTGATGGATGGAGGCGTCGGCACGTTCAATGGCCGGGATAGCGAATGCTGCGGTTTTTCCTGAGCCGGTCTGGGATAAACCGACCACATCGCGTCCTTCCAGCAAGGGGGGGATGGACATGGCTTGGATGGGGGAGGCCTCCTCGAAACCCATCTGATCTACCGCCTTCAAAAGTTCGGGGGAAAGACCAAGTTCATTAAATGATTTTTTCTGCATCTGTGGTTCTAACTCATACGAGGGGTGATCGCGAGATGATATTTGAACTTAAATGCCGCAGGAAATCTTCAGGGGTTTCCACGCGTTAGCACGGGGCTCGCCCCGTTTTTTTCGCTGTGACTGTTCGCGATGAACTCTGCACGTCGAATTTTTGCGCTGTTGAGTCGGGCCTTCAGCCCTAGCTACTACTTGGATGGGCAACCTGGGGCGATGCCCCAGGCTACCCTAAAGCGCGCCGTTGGCGCTGACTTTCCCGCTACGCTCAAGACACAGAGAACGCCAAGCTGTAGCGGAATTCGGAACGAATTTCGGTCCCTGCAAAGGCCCAAGGCCCAAGCCCAGGCGTAGGCCAGAGGGTCAAGATATATCGATGCTTGGCGCTCTTGGGAGTTGGGAGCGGAGCGGGTGTGAAGATAATAGTCTTTAGCGGTGAAGTGATGTGGGCACAAAAAAAGGTGCTTCGCTGATTTCAGTGGGTGGTTGGTGGTTGTCCCGCAGAGGCGCAGAGGTATTTTGTAATTTCATTCAAAGTTCCTCTGAGTCCCTGCGTCTCCGCGGGAGATCCTTTGTCGCTCCCCATTCAACTCATGATCGGGCAGTTCGCGCGTAAGAATAACTTATATACCGTCTCGAGGAGTCCAGACCCAAGCTCTTGATGGACGTTGGGTGCCGCTTGAAGCGTCTGTGCCCCAATGTCATTCTCTTTCATCGCAGAGGTATTCTCCGCGCCTCAGCGTCTCGGCGCGAGTCGGTTTTCCTCACATTCATCCACAGGGAATAGCGAGGAGCCAAAGTTATCGATCGAGTCTTGCTGATCTTTAGGATTTAACAAAGTGCCACATCAATTATTGTGAAATTTTTCAACGCCGGAGTGGCGGTTTGTAAACTGCCAAAATCAATCCAGGAGGCCTTGGGAGTTTTTGGGCGTACGTCTGTCGTATCGATATGGTGGGTGATAAAGCCGAGATAGCAGTCGCCAGTCCTCCCAGCAGTGAATTATCTGGCAGAGTGGGCAGAACAGTATACTCTGGCCCGCTTCCAGCGGATTGGGACACCGCCAACGCCGTGCGTGTAATGCGCCAAAAACGCCTAACACGCCCATTGCACCACCGGAGCGAGCCCGGTGGCCTACCGCAGGGCGTTATGCTTACTCGATGGAGAGAAAAATTCTTGGTGCCTTGAGCGAAGCGGGCGTGAGGTATTGGAAGATGTCTCACGCAAAGACGTAGAGTAGGCGGTGATCTTACCACCGTGAAGGACAGAAGCTCTTGAAGATCAGGAGTCGAAACGTTTTTTCATCCTCGCCCGCTCTGCCTGCATGAGCTTCGAGCTCATCATGGTGAATTCCAGAAATCTTCTATCCGTGCCGATCTGTGCAGTGGCCAGAACTTCAGTCCTGCACAACCCGCTTTTCCTTGACCTGGTAGCCGCTCTCGTAGAGATCTCGGTTGGAGGCTTGAAACTCGGCTTTGAGCCGGACCCGGAAACCACTGAGATCAACGATGTTCCACTGCGTAAAGCGCCAGCCTTCTCGACCTTCCCCTTCATGCGCAATCCCAACAAGGAGGTGCACTGCGTCCTCACTGATTTTCCCGGTTGCTTGCCGGGGCTCAAAGTAGAATGTGCGAAAGGTGGAAGCGCGACTGCTCAATGCATAAACCTTGGGATCAAGGTAATACACACGTCCGGTCGGGTTGTAGACAACCCGCAAGTCTGGATACCCCGAGCGCTGTGCGCCTCCACTCATGGTTGGGGCAAAGTCGCACTCCACTTCAGGATGGGTGTCGAGCCACACCCGGATGACGTCCTCAAACTGTCCGCTAAGCTCGTTGATCCGTCGGGGGCGTTCCGCAATGGCTTCGGGTGTGTTCATTGCCAATAACACCTCATCAAGACATTCTTCAAGGATTTCCAGGAAAGGCGCGTCGACAGCTTCCGCGGGAAGTACGGCAAAACCTGAAGTTGCCTTAACAACGCCAGACCAGGTAACCCCACTCCGTAACTTGTCTTCTTCTTCAAAGATCATCTCAATGAGAGCGGAGAGCACCTCGGGCTCTCGGGTGCTGGGGACGGCATCTTCTGCCCAAGCGAGGCAAGGCGCGTTTATCACGACAGCGAACACCGTCGCGTAATTCCCAAAGGTTAGCCGCTTCATGCATGCGATGGTAAAGCGCATTCCCTACGACAGCAAACAAAGTCTGACCTAGCCGGTAAAAATACTGGCTCAATGTGGCTCGAATCAAGACCTCGAAGACTAGCAGCAATTGCTTGTGTATGAGGGGGCGGTGCCCTGCGCCCTTTAGGCTGCGACGCCTGTTTCGGCAGGGGCACTTGATTTGTGCGAGCGTCCAGGGCTGCCTTCCAGCACCGCATCGACGAGTTTTGCCAAAACCACGCGGATAGCGCGAATGGCATCATCATTTCCAGCAATTGGATAGTCCACCAATTCAGGATCAGCATTGGTGTCCACAATGGCTACGATCGGAATCTTGAGTCGACGAGCTTCCGCCACTGCAATGTGTTCGCGGGTGGTGTCGATGATGACGATTGCATCAGGCAATTTGTCCATGCGGCGAACGCCATCGAGGTTTTTGCGAATTCTATTGGCCTCCCGATTCAGTGCCGACTGCTCCTTTTTGCCAATGCGCCGTGCGTCAGGTGAGGAAAGCGATTTTTCAATAAATTCCAGCCGAGCCACGCTTTTGCGAATGGTGGCGAGGTTGGTAAGGGTTCCACCCAACCAGCGCTGGTTAATATAATACTGATCGCTTTCTTCAGCTGCTTCCTTGATGGCTTCCTGGGCTTGTTTTTTGCAGCCGACAAACAGGACTTTGCCGCCGTGGCTCACGAGGTTTTTCAGAAAACTTGAAGCGATGGTGAGTTGCTCGACGGTTTGATTAAGGTCGAGAATATAGATCTGATTGCGTTCTTCAAAAATGAAAGGCTTCATTTTTGGATTCCAACGTTTGGTTTGATGGCCAAAGTGCACGCCACTTTCCAACAGCATTGTCAACAAAGCCGTACGAGTGGTGTCGTCGAGAGAAGAGGTGATATCAGACATGAAAATAAGGTTGTGCGGGTCAGCCGAAAAGAAGAAGTGCCCATTCAAAAAAGCAGAATGTATTTTGAGAATGAGGGAGTGTGAACAACAGTCAAATTCCCAAGCCGAGCTTGCAGAGGGAAAACGAAACGAGGGTGCGAATCTTGGTTTTGTAGAACTTGTTTAGCCTCAAAAAGCTAAACAACAATTCTCTGATCCAAGAAGTTCAACACGAACAGCTCCAGTCGCTATTTCAGCGGAAGGTGACATTAAATGGTGACTTAGGAATTGCAAGTGTCTTTTTTCGGAATCTTGACTTTGCTGGCCGCTCGGCCTTTTGGCTGGACGACGGGGGGCTTCCCCCATGACGAGGTGCGGTAGGTTGATTGGAAGTCTCCGAGTCTCCGAGTCTCCG
>DAIRSW010000003.1:0-51382 GCA_036804205.1 Verrucomicrobiia bacterium
ATTTTGCCTGGCTAATGCCTTATGCAGCGTTGGATTTGGAGAAATATTAGCCTTGAGTTGCCTAAAGAGTGGGAACTTTTGCTTTTTTCTAAGAAGAGAAAGGCAGGAAGCCTCACTTTTGCGGACCGCAAAAAGTACCGTTTGCAGCTGGCGTGGAGAGAGCTCAGTGGTCAACCGGATATACCCCGGATGGCGAGGGACTATGCGTCACAACTTCTGGCCAAGGATGCCCAATCTCGCCCGCAAGCAGAGCGGGTCGCTGGCTGGTGGGCCATCGGGCATCGTAGCGAGGGGATGAGTTCAACCCGTTACGTCCGTTTTTTTATAGAACAGAATCTGTTGGTGGAAGCGATCGCCCCGCCAACGCCCTTGGCGCGAGATGGCCGCATCTCGGAAGAAGTCTTGCAGTCTGTAAATTTGGAGACCCACCATATGGATGGTTTGGATGAGTGGTCCGCTTTCGGAATGCTCTGGCAAGCCCCCGGTTGCTGGGAATTAACCTCGGCGCAGGTTCAGCCGGCATCGGTTACCTTGGAGTTTGCTCCTGAAAAAGAAAAAGGAATGTACGACCGGGTAACGCGACGCGGCATGGTTCGCCATTGGCTGAAGGGAAGTGTCGCCGAGTGGCTGAAGCTGCAGATTCCATCGAACGCCGAGCGGGTGGTTGAAGCGACCCTTGAAAGCGAGGGTGTTAAGCGTTGGAGTGTGAGTGGGCAGGTGAAGCCAAGTAGCTGGGGGCAAGGCGCCCAAGGTTGGAGAAAATTTTCCGCTTTAGCATGGATTTGCCCCGGGGATGGTCGCTTGTTTTGCCATCAACGCATGGAGGGTATGAAGGAAGCGCCACCCGAGGGCTCACTGTGGTCTTGGGCTCGCTCACCAGTGAAGGAGTTCGCTTATGTCTAAGAGCCAAACGAGCGAAGCGGCAAGCCACGCAGTTCAGGAAGGGCAAGGCGATTGGAATAAATTGCTGAAAGGTTCTTTGTTGCACAACCATGCAGCCAAAGTGGGGCAACCGGCTGAGGGGTTCTTGCCGATTTCCATCGCTGTCCGTCGTCCGGCCTGGTATGTGCCCCCCCTCACGTGGTTCTTCCGCTTGAGTGATCGGCGGGTGGTTAAACTGGATGAATTAGGGCAAAAGATATGGCGACAATGTGATGGGAAAATTAAAATCAGCGAAATGATTGACCAACTTGCAGGTGAGGAACAACTCACCTTTCATGAAGCGCGCGTGATGCTAACCAGCTATGTGCAACAGTTAGTGGCTCGAGGAGTTGTGGTGGCAGTATTGCATAAACAGGAGGCAAAATCATGAGTCGCCCTATTGATATTAAGCCTCAGCCAAACTTGGGTCTGACGCGTTTGGCGCAAATGACCTTAAACGGCATCCGCTACCGTCTGTTTCGCTCACTCGTCACCATGGTTGTGGTGACTGTGGCCATCGCTTTTTTGATGTATATTTTGTCAGAAAGCGTGACCAAACGTTCGATGGTTGAAGTCGGAATGGAACGCCTTTCCAATTACCGTCTTGCTTCATTCTGGGCTTCGAAACTCAGCACCCCGGCATCAATGGAAGGGCTCCTTAAGGATTTTGCCCAGGCATCCTCCGGTGATCCCGTGTCGTCGGAGTTAGAGTTTTTTGCAAACAGCGATGCATCTGAGGTCGCAGAGCTCTTGCCTGCAGTTCAGCAAGCCCATGGTTTTTTAGATTTCTTGCGACGACTCGACTATGGGCGACTCCGACTGTTGACCGCTGGCAGGGATACTTTCGAGGTTTTTGAGTTTTTGCGGGAGCCGGAAAACTTGGAGAACTTTTTTCAACAAGCCTCGCAAATGGCCACTTTGCGAATGCCATTGAGCAACGATGAGCTCAGCGAGCTTTTATTGGTTTGGCCAAGCATCGAAGAGTTTTTGCGTCGCACCCGAGAGGGGCAACGTGCAGCTATCGCCGAGCTGCGTGGCAGCTTGGGAGATCGAGGAATGATGGGGGCGCTTTTGGAAGCTTCTGGTGAGTTTGGGGATACAGTTCGCGGACAGGGTTTTCAACTCAGCGAGGAAACCGCGGTGGCGCTGAGTGAGCAAGCCAACTTGATGATGGTCGAAGCGCAGGTGCTCGAGCAATTGAACCGCACCGATGTTCGTCAAGCCGCGGCAGTGCGTCTTAATGTGTTGCCTGCTGAAGTCACTCTCGCCGGGATGTGGCCTCTCTTAAGCTCAGACGCGGGCAGCCGTTGGTGGGTTGAGTCGACCAATATTTCAGAATCGCCCATTATATCCTCGTTGGCTCAGCAGCGTTTGGAAGAAGATCAATTGGCCGATGTTGAGCCTTTGCAGGCTCAGTTGGAAGGCGGACTTTTCGGAATGGGTGAGCGGGTGACGTGGTTGATCGCCTTATCTATGGTGGTCTGTGCGGTGGGCATCATGAACGCCATGCTGATGTCGGTGACCGAGCGTTACCGCGAGATTGCGACTTTTAAGTGTTTAGGAGCCTTGGACGGATCAATCATGTGGATGTTTGTGATGGAAGCTGCTTTGATTGGCTTAGTCGGGGGTGTTTTAGGTGCTTTTTTGGGGGGGCTATTGGGTGCTTTGGCCATGACCGCAGGTTTTGGAATGTTAGCTCTGCAAAGCTTGCCTCTTATGCAGATGGTGGTCGCTGGGCTTTGTTGTGTTGCTGCAGGGGCTATTCTCGCGGCGGCTTCGTCTATTTATCCTTCCTACAAGGCAGCAAGGCTCGCCCCCATGGAAGCTATGCGCATTGATTAAGAACATGACAGCCAACGCTCCTCCTGAAACCTCTCCAGAGGTTAAAGACCAGACCGCCAAAAAACTGCAAGATGAAGATCGTCGGGTCATCATCCGGACGGTTGGTCTTAAAAAGAGCTACGTGAAAGGCGGCGTAGAAACGGTGGCCTTAAAAGGCGTGAACGCGGAGATCTATTCAGGAGAGTTTATCTCTGTGATGGGCCCGTCGGGTTCTGGTAAGAGTACGTTCTTTAACATGATCGGTGGCCTGGACAGGCCTTCTTTAGGTCGGGTGTTCATTGATGAGGTTGACGTAGCCCAGTTAACTGCCGTGGAGCTGGCCTTTTTGCGATGCCGCAAGATTGGCTATATTTTCCAAAGCTACAACCTGGTTCAGTACATGACTGCGCTAGAAAACGTGACCATACCGATGACTTTCGCTGGGTTGAATGCCGATGAAGCGCGGCGTCGAGGTATTGATATTCTGGATACTGTTGGTCTAAAGGAGCGATGGTTTCACCGGCCCATTGAGATGTCTGGAGGCCAGCAGCAGCGAGTTGCTATTGGCCGGTCGCTGGCGAATCGCCCGGCCATTCTCCTGTGCGATGAGCCGACTGCGAATCTGGATTTGAAGACCGGTCAAGAAATTTTGGAAATCTTGCAAAGACTCAACAAGGAGCGTGGCGTGACCATTATTTGCGCCACCCATGATCACCGCATGCTGAATATTTGCGATCGTCTCATGTGGATCCGCGATGGGGAAATTGAGCGTGTGGCGCAACGAAGTGAAGTGGAAATTGAACTAGGCTCGATCGGAGGCGAAGAATGATGAATTGTATGAAAATTAGCACCCTAACTGCGGCGTTATTTCTGGTCGCTTGGGATTCACTCCTCATAGCGCAGGATGTGCCTCCTTTGACCGAGACCGAGCAAGTTGAAGTGGTTGAAGTGGTTGAAGTGGTTGAGGCGGCAAGTGCTCCATTAGAAGGCCCCCCGGTCAATCCCCAGTTTCTTCAGGATGTGGCTATGCTGACTCAACATCCCCATCGGATGGCTGGTAGTGTAGGTAACCTGGAGGCTACGGCCCATCTCGAGGAGCGGCTCAAAGAGTTGGGGGCCGAAGTGTTTGTTCAGGATTTTCCGTTAGCAAGACTAGAAACAACTCGCTCCGAACTTTTGCAGGGTGGGCAAACTCTCCCTCTCAGTCCGATGCGACCGAATGGGTTGATTCCCCCAAGCACCGGTCCCGCCGGGGTTTCCGGAACTTTAATCTGGGCCGGAGATGGTCAACGCTCGTCGTACGGTGAGGCCGAGGTGGCCGGATCCATCGTGGTCATAGAAGCCTCTGCAAGCGATGCGTGGCGAGACGCCTTTCGTATGGGTGCCCAAGCGGTCATTCATGTTCGCAGCGAGGAAATGAGCTCAGCAGATATTCACTTTACGGAAGCCCACGCAAATTTCCCTCGGTTTTATTATAACGGAGAGGCCGGTGACCTTGTGTTTGGCGAAGTCGCAACCGTTATCAATGAACAGCGTTGGACCGGTGGTGTCGGGCGAAATGTTTTGGGTTTCTTTCCGGGTAGCGATCCCACGTTCTATTTTGGTCAAGAAGAGATGTTCGTCCTAGCGGCGCAGATTGATACGTTTGGTGCGGTTCCTGAAAAGGTGCGCGGGGCACGCATGGCCGCGAACATGGCCGGAGTACTGCAAATCGCCGAGCAGTGGAAAGAATCTGCGCCTCGGCGACATTTGTTGGTGGCGTTTCTCAATAATGAAGCCATGGGCTACGAGGGGGCCAGAAGGTTATACCGCAGTCTGGATCAAGACGGCACAACTCTGAATGCGTTGTCTGAGCGCCGAACCTCGCTCGTTCAGGAGAAAGCGTTCATTCGACAACTCTTGGACACCGTATCTACCGATCATCCAATGGAACTAGCGCATCCAAGTATCTACACCCAGTTGTTTAACCGGATGCGTTTGGTGACCGATGAAGAAATTGAAAATTCCCGGGCTTCCATGGGCGACATACGCCAGGCGCTTGATCGAATTCAGCGTGCTAGTCAGGATGGGGAGGTTGACGAAGCTCGGGCTGCGCCCTTAAGGGCAGAATTAGAGACCTTTCAGGAGCCACACTTGCGGCTCAATGATTTTCGGCGTGAACTCGCAACCCGAACTCTAGCCCCCCCAACTGAGGACGCCAACTACGCGCGGATTTTGAATATAGTCAGGCAAGAGCTGGGCACGCGTTCTGAGGAGTTAATTCTCGAGGAGCGTGCCCTTGAACACGACTCACGCATCTCGCAGGAGCTTGGGAAATATCGCATAGCACTGCATGCGACCGTAAACTATGGCAACGGCACCGAACGCTGGGGACTGCATTTTGGAGGCAGCTCTCTGCAACGGTCGCTACGTGATCTGCCGGGTTTGTATAGTAGAGTGCTTTCTGTTTTCCGTGCTTGTGGTGAGAAGTTGCTCGAAAACGGGGCTCCGGTTGATAACTTTGAACGTAGCCTAACTTCGCCAGGCAGCCAATTGTTTGGGGGCGGGCGACTGATCCATGGGGGCGAGATTGCTGGTCGCTACGGGGTCTTTAATTTTGTGTTGGGAACAGTATTCGACTTTTTCCCTAAAGATGGAACGCCAGCCGATGTGGTTGAAAACTTGGATCTCGCGACCATCGAAACTCAAATGAACTCGACAGGCTTGGTATTGGCGGAAGCTGCTAACCGGGAAGGCTTGTCGCTCAACTCGCCAATCGTCCGAGTGGTGCACTATTCTGAGCCACGCTTTCGCGACAGCAGGGTGACCGGATCGCTAGTTCTGCGTCGCACCCGAGGAAGTCCAACGGCCAACCGCTCGGCCATCGGAGCTGTGGTTGGTGTCTACCCAAGAAATCCCCAGGTCTTTAATCGTGGCTCACACGATCATCTGGGAGTTAGCATGAACAAGAGCAATATGTTTGTAGATTTGCAGGTGCAGCTGGTGAACGCGAATGGGGCCATCATGTTCGGCCCCGTTGACCCCTTGGCTAAACCAGGCTTAGGGATTGCGGCGCTGTTTAATGATTCCGGCCAGGTGGAGGCCATGACGGATCGAGTTTCCATAGCCGACGTCTCAAATCGATTAAATTTGTTTGTATCCAGGGGAGGGGCATTGATCGCTCCACCCCATGTCCTGCCCAGTTTTTCTTTGGTCATGAACGGGCGGACCAACAGCGAGCTTGACGGTGCCCGGTCGATGTTCACAACACAGGATGGCGTCGTCTATTGGTATTCCGAAGCCAAGGTAGACTGGATTAAAGTTTTTGGCACCAGCTCAGTCGTGGCACTGAATATGGAGAGTGAAACAGGACAAGGCTTGTATGGCTCGGGGCTTCCACAAGGCGATGGGGGGTGGATCTTTCCTAGGCTCAACCAGCTCGGAGCCAATGACCTTTTGTCTATTAATGAGGAGCGATTGGAAACTGTAAGAAGCCGTGGCGTTTCAAACCTTTCTGTTGAGGAGCTGCACGCCAGGGCTGAGGACCTCAATCGTTTCGCGGAAGAGAGCCCCACTGTTGCCCGGAGCGAGGCGCTGCACACCTCCGCTTTTTTAGGAGCAATGCCGGTTTATCTAAACACCCGTCAGAACCTCGATGACTTGGTGCGATCCGTCTTGGTGCTGCTGGCTTTGGCGGTGCCATTTGCTTTTGCTTTGGAACGTCTCCTGATTGGATCACCCAGTATCTACCGACAACTGAGTTGGTTTACCGGCTTCTTCATCGCGGTATTTTTGTTGTTATACTTTACACATCCAGCGTTTGCAGTCTCTAATGCGCCGCTTATTATTTTCTTGGGCTTTACGATCATTACATTGTCGGTTTTGGTAATCTATATCATCATGCAGAAGTTTGAGGTGGAACTCAAACACTTGCAGGGAGTGGCCAGCACCGTGCATAGTGCTGATGTTTCGCGATTTAGTACGATGCTTGCTGCCATGACCATGGGCATTTCTACCATGCGACGTCGTCCGGTGCGAACGGCGCTAACCGCTACTACGATTATTCTGTTAACTTTCACTATTTTGTGTTTTGCATCGTTCGGAGGCGCTCTTGGAGTCACTACACGATTTATCGGGCCTCTCCCTGGCCATGAAGGTGCCTACATTCATCGGATCAATTGGGGACCTCTTGACCCCGCTCTGCAAGACACTCTAAAATACCGCTGGGAAGGGGAAGAAAAAGTGACGGGGCGATACTGGTTATCTCCGATGACGGTAGACTCTCCCGCCCCCACGCTCGGGCAGGCTGATGGCACGAACCCAGTGGTGATTCAAGGTTTGTTGGGTCTTGACCAGGAAGAGTTGGAGCATCGGGACGACCTCCGCGAGATCGTGCAGCAGGACGGAGTGCCATTCGACCAGGGTATATGGCTTAGCGAAGCAACCGGCAACTCCATGCAAGTGGAGGTCGGCGATGCCGTTCGTCTCAACGGGCGAGAGCTTACTGTGGCAGGCTTGTTTGATGCGAGTGCCTTTGCCGCAATTAGGGATATGGATGGCAGTAGTATCTTACCAGTGGATTTTCTTGCCATGGAGCAGCTGTTACCTGAGGCACTTGACGACTCCGAAGGTTCCGGCGGTGCAATGAGCTGGGAGGTCTTGGCCCCAGATGGGGTTGTCATCGTATCGGCAGAAGTAGCACGTCAAATGGACGCCAGTCTGAGAGCCATTACCATTTACGCTGAAGACACCACCACAGCGACCAGGGTCGCCGAGGATACGGCGCGGCTTTTAGGGATCCCAATAGCTGGAACCCGCGAGGACAGTGTATACTACCACCGCTTTGGTACAACCTTAGCTGCAACCGGTTTGGGGGACTTGGTGATGCCGATTATCCTGGGTGGACTGGTGGTCTTTGGCACGATGTTAGGTTCTGTTGCAGATCGCGAGAAAGAGATTTACACATTTAGCGCGCTGGGCTTAGCCCCTCCCCACGTGGCAAGTTTGTTTTTCGCTGAAGCCCTAGTCTTTTCTGTCATAGGCGGACTAGGAGGTTACCTGACGGCGCAAGCTGTTTTGGAAGGGCTTAAATTTTTAGCGACTCTAGGTTTAGCAGTAGTCCCTGAAATCAATTATTCATCAACCAACTCGATCATCACGATTCTTATCGTGATGGGTACTGTTATGATCTCTGCTGTGTATCCGGCGATAAAGGCCTCCCGCAGCGCCAACCCTGGAGTGATGCGATCATGGCAGTTGCCTGCGCCGGAAGGCGATGTCATGAAAATCGTCTTTCCTTTCACCGTATCCAGCTACGACATCACTGGTGTGGTGAGTTTCTTGAAGGAACACTTCGACAACTTCAAAGACACCAGCCTGGGGAGCTTTTTAGCTCGAAAAACGCGATTGCAGCTCGCTGATGCTGAACCACTGGGCATCGACTCGGAGTTAGCGCTGGCTCCATTTGACCTTGGCGTGACTCAAAAATTCTCGCTTCGGAGTGCTCCGAGTGAGATTCCTGGAATCGATGAAGTTACCATCCGGTTGGAGCGTTTGTCCGGGCAGCCTAAAGACTGGAAGCGATTAAACAAAATTCTGTTGGATGATCTACGGAAACAATTTCTTATCTGGCGTTCGCTGCCAGAAGAAACCATGGAGCAATACCGCGAGCGGACCCTCCTCGCGCGAACCCAGCCTAGCCAGACAGATACCGAGGAAGAAAGCAACTCATGACCAAGCCAAAAGAAAAAGTCGAAAGGGTCGATCGCGAGGTCGAAGAGTTTCGCAACATGATGCAGGTGCCCTCCACTTTTGAGGACGGGTTCAATTGGCTGTCGCTCATGGGCGCTTTGTTCATCGCGTTTGTGATGATTCCGGGCTCGATTTACATGGGCTTGCTGGCGGGCGAACAAAACATTGGCCCGGCGGCTCAGTGGGTGACGGTGATTCTGTTCCTTGAGGTAGCTCGACGGGCGCAAAGAAATCTTAAAAAACCCGAAATCTTCACCCTCTTTTTTATGGCGGGTGCGGCGATGCAATTGCCGTTCTCGGGACTGATCTGGCATCAGTATTACATGCAAAGCGATGCCGCGCTGGCTTACGGCATCGCAGAGCACCTGCCGGACTGGTTCGCTCCGCCGGCAGACTCGGAGTCCTACGCCCTGCGCACGTTTTTTCACCCCGATTGGTTGCCGGTCATTTTTCTGGTTATCTTCAGCACTTTTTTTGGCCAACTCAGCAACTTGGTTCTTGGCTATGGGCTGTTTCGCTTGACCAGTGACATTGAAAAGTTGCCATTTCCCATGGCCCCTATTGGAGCTCAAGGGATGACCGCTTTGGCTGAGGATGTGGATGAAACCAATGCGGGAACCAACGAGCGATCCTGGCGATGGCGGGTGTTTTCCATCGGAGGAGCAATAGGACTATTCTTTGGAGCCATTTATCTTGGTCTCCCGACCATAACCGGCATGATCACCGGCACGCCGATCATGATTTTCCCGATTCCCTTCGTGGATTTGACCGACAAAACGCAGGGCATTCTCCCGGCTGTAGCGACAGGTATCACTTGGGATCTCGGTAACCTCATCATCGGTATGGTGCTCCCATTCTTTGCCATGCTGGGAAGTTTTATCGGCTTGTTGATGACTTTTGTCGCCAACCCGATTTTGTATGAATTCCAAATTCTGAACTCGTGGTTGCCGGGTGATAACTTGGTAGTCACCACCTTTAAAAATAACATCGATTTTTATTTTAGCTTCACGATTGGGGTCTCCCTGGCGATTGCAATAGCTGGTTTTTGGGAGGTCTATGTTGGGATGAAAAAGCGAGCCCGGCAGGCCAGGGACAAGTCGATGGTGATTAACACCTCTGCGCCACCAGGACGTGGGGATATCAAGCCATGGATTATTATTGGCTGCTACTTTTTTGTCACGGCCGCTTACATCACTGTGTCGGGCTTCTTGATTGGGTGGCATCCTGGGGTGATGATAGCTCTGCTCTTCTTTGGATTTGTCTACACTCCTTTGATTAGTTATGTCACTGCACGTTTGGAGGGGATTGCCGGGCAGGTGGTTGAAATTCCAATGATCCGTGAGGCCAGCTTGATCCTCAGTGGATATCAAGGGGTTAAGGTGTGGTTTTTGCCGCTCCCGGTGGCTAACTATGGCATTATGACGGTGCAGTATCGTATGGCCGAGCTGACCGGAACCAAATTCATTAGTCTTTGGAAAACTAAGTTGGTCCTGTATCCTATCATTCTGGGTTCTTCGATCCTGTTCGCGAGCTTTATTTGGAGTTTGGCTGAGGTTCCATCCTCTGTTTACCCATTTGCCCAGAAAATGTGGGAACTCGAAGCCATGAACCGGTCGATCATCTATTCAGCGACGCTCGGAGAGTACAGTCTTTTTGAGGATGCCTTCCGTTGGGACTATCTTGGCTGGGGCGCAGGATTTGGTGTTCTCTTATTTGGCGTTCTGAATGGGGTGGGCGCACCGATTTTTCTCACCTATGGAGTGGTGCGAGGTCTTGGGCAGAGTTTGCCCCAAATGATCATCCCTCAAATGATTGGTGCCCTGATTGGCAAATACTACTTCCAGAAGAAGCTAGGGCTAAAATGGAGGCAATACGTGCCGGTTGTCGCGGCGGGCTTCTTGTGCGGCACAGGACTTGTGACCGTCGCAAGTGTTGGGATAAACTTCTTGAGTAAAGCCGTAATCCAACTGCCTTTTTAGGCCGCAGTCTAACCAATCCAAAAGCTAGTGAGCAAAGACGTTTTAATTGAAGTACGAGAGCTAAGTAAGGTGTTTAACCTTGGCAAGATCGTGGTGCGCGCCTTAGACGACATTCATCTTGATATTTTTCGCTCGGAGTATCTTTCCATTATGGGTCCTTCGGGATCAGGAAAGAGCACCCTCTTTAACATGGTCGGAGCCCTGGATCGTCCGTCCACAGGGCACGTAACAGTCGCATCTGTCGATCTTACCAAGCTCAGTAGTCGTGAGTTGGCCTATTTTCGGGGTAACCACATTGGATATATCTTCCAGAGTTACAATTTAATTCCAGCTTACACAGCCATAGATAACGTAGCCATGCCCCTCCTCTTTAGTGGTGTTGGTCTTGAGGCTGCTCATGAACGCGCTAAGGAAGTCCTCACTCGGGTGGGTCTTGGCCATCGGATGGACCATCGTCCGGGTGAGCTTTCTGGTGGGCAGCAACAGCGTGTAGCCATTGCACGCGCTTTGGCAA
This sequence comes from Verrucomicrobiia bacterium, assembly GCA_036804205.1. GTDB lineage: Bacteria > Verrucomicrobiota > Verrucomicrobiia > Chthoniobacterales > CALDSX01 > DAIRSW01. The sequence continues at coordinate 10,966 of DAIRSW010000003.1, forward strand.
ACCGTCCGGCCATCATTTTGGCGGATGAGCCTACCGCTAACCTGGATTTGAAAACAGGGGAGGAGATTATTGGGTTGCTTCAAGAGTTGTGTCACGAAGAAAAAGTGACCATCATTACCGCAACTCACGACCATAAAATGCTGGCCGCTTCGGATCGTATTGTGTGGATCAAGGACGGCAGAATCGATAAGGTTCAAACGGCAGCTGAAGCGAATATTAAAGTTGGTGCAGTGCACTAAACACCGACCGGCAAATATTGGCCTGGGTTCTAAACGTCCAGGTTGCAGGTGAAGGCGTTACCAGGCAAAGTAATGCTATGGGTTTCCAACTTTCCAGCCACTACACACCGCAAGGCGACCAAGGCCGAGCGATTGAGCAGCTGTGCCGCTCGTTGGCTGCAGACAACCGCCACCAAACCCTTTTGGGCGTTACGGGCAGTGGGAAGACATTTACGGTGGCAAACGTCCTTCAGGAAATGGAGCGCCCAACCCTGATTATTTCTCACAACAAAACCTTGGCGGCCCAGCTCTACTCGGAGTTTAAGCAGTTCTTTCCCCACAACGCGGTTGAGTATTTTGTGAGCTACTTTGACTATTACCAACCGGAAGCATACATCCCCCGCACCGACACCTATATCGAAAAGGATTCGGCGATTAACGAAGAAATTGAGAGGCTTCGACTGTCGGCCACCAGCGCTCTTCTAACCAGGAGGGATGTGATTGTTGTCGCCAGTGTTTCGTGCATTTACGGTTTAGGTTCACCGGATGATTACCAGCAGATGATGTATCCTATCAGCGCGGGTCAAAGTCTTTCACGAGAGACGTTTTTGTCTCAATTGGTGGAAATGTTGTATGAGCGCAACGACATTGCTTTTAGTCGAGGAAAATTTCGAGTCCGCGGGGATGTGGTGGAGGTCCACCCTGCGCAGTTGGATGAAGAAGGCATCCGGGTGGAGTTTTTTGGAGACGAGGTCGATCGTTTGAGTCGTTTTGACCCACTGACCGGAGATGTGATTGAGCAGGTCAAGGTGGCAACTTTTTTCCCGGCCAAGCAGTTTGTGACTCCGCAGGACAAGTTGCGGGCGGCCATGACTAGCATTCGTCAGGAACTCACCGAGCGGGTGGCCTGGTTCGAGAAAGAAGGCAAGCTTTTGGAAGCCCAGAGGATCAAGATGCGCACAGAGTATGACCTGGAGATGATGCAGGAGATGGGATTTTGCAATGGTATTGAAAACTATTCACGCCATCTAACCGGACGTCCACCCGGAGCGCGTCCTTACACTCTCCTGGATTTCTTTCCAGATGATTTTGTGACTGTGATTGACGAATCGCATGCCACCATTCCTCAGATTGGCGGCATGTATGAAGGCGACCATTCCCGGAAAATGGTGTTGGTCGACCATGGGTTTCGCTTGCCCAGCGCCTTGGATAATCGCCCTCTGCGTTTCCCAGAGTTTATGGGCATGACCAAGCAGTTACTGTATGTGAGCGCGACACCAGCAGAGTTTGAGTTGGTGAATAGCCGGGTGGGGATTACGGACTACATTCCACATCGCCGGGATCGGGTGGGTCAGGAGGAGCCCATCCCAGCAGCTTTGCCTGGCCTAGGTGGTGAAAGCTCGGTTTTCGATCCTCTAACGCCTGGATCCCCACTGGTGGTGGAGCAAATCATTCGGCCTACGGGCTTACTTGATCCAGTGGTCCAGATTCGTCCGTTAAAAGGGCAGATCGACGAAACGATTGAGCTATGCCGACAGCGGGTCGAGAAGGGACAGCGTGTTTTGATCACAACGCTAACCAAGCGCACGGCTGAGGACCTTGCTGATTACTTGCGCGATGTCGGCCTCAAGGTGAGATACCTGCACAGCGAAATTGACACGATCGAACGGGTTGAAATCCTTCGTGCCTTGAGGAGGGGCGAGTTTGATATCCTGGTCGGGATCAATTTGTTGCGAGAAGGCTTAGACCTGCCGGAGGTGAGCTTGGTCTGCATACTGGACGCGGACAAAGAAGGCTATCTGCGAAGCCGAACATCTCTGATTCAGACTGCGGGCCGAGCTGCGCGTCATATTGACGGTCAAGTGATGTTATTCGCGGATTCCGTTACCGAGAGTATGCAAGCCTTAATCGACGTGTCAGATTACCGCAGGGCAAGGCAGCAAGCATATAATGAGGAGCACGGCATCACTCCTCAAAGCGTGGTGCGTGGTGAACAGGAGAGTCTTCACATGATTTTAAAAGGCAAAGCTCGCCAGGTCGAAGCCTCGGTTATTCAGGAAGCGGGGGGTGATTTTGATGTGCAAGAGCTGATCCGCGAGCTTTCGCAAGAAATGGAAGAGGCCTCTGGCAAGTTGGAGTTCGAGCGGGCGGCACTTTTGCGGGATCAAATTAATGAGTTGCAGGGAGGGCAGGTAAGCGGCAAAAGTCAGGTCAGCTACAGAAAGACCAGTGGCAGACTTGGCAGGAGTAGTGGTGGCGGACGACGGAAGGCGAAAGCGTAATCCTTCCGACCCTTGGACCGCAGTCAATCTGGCTAATCGATCAAAGCCTTTGATTCTTAGGACACAAATGACAAAGACTTGAGTCTTAGCGTTTTTCAGTGAATATCTTCAGCACATGGCTGTGAACCCTACTAAACCTCCGCTTCTAGTTCGTTTTTGGCGAATGCTTGAGACCGTTAACTGGCGCGCTCTTTTGGGAACACTAAGGAACCGGCTTCTAGCAGGTCTCCTGGTGAGCGTTCCCTTGATCGTTAGTCTGATCGTACTCATGGTGGCGTTTCAGTTCATCAGCAACATGAGCACACCGCTGCTTGCTGCTATTGGGATTAGTGAGCCTATCCCAGGTCTTCCATTTGTTATCACGCTTCTTCTCATTCTTGGAATGGGTTTTATGGCCACCAACGTTCTGGGGGCGCGCATTATTTCTTGGTTCGAAGGGGTTATGTTGAGGATTCCGGTGGTCGCAACGATTTATTCGGCCACCAAGCAGGTCATTGATAGTGTAAAGGCGTTTCGTGGCACGCAGTCCTTTCAAAGGGTTGTTTGGATTCCCTACCCGGACTTTGAGGGGTATCGGTTGCTGGCTTTCGTGACTGGACAATATTTTGATGATCATCTGGAGCGCGAAGTTACCTGTGTTTTTCTGCCTACCTCGCCCAACCCTTTGACCGGGTTCACCTTGCTCATTGATAGCGATAAAGTCACGAATTGTGCCTTAAGCCTAGAGGAAGCATCTAAGCTGGTTGTCTCAGCCGGCTTGGTTTCCCCAAAACGTCCGGGAACAGTGACGCCGGAGATGATGACGCCGTTTCCTCAGGTCGCCCCCTCCCCGGTTGAGATGGAAACTAGCTCGTCGGAATCGGGTGCTCCGAAAACTGCAGATCGGGATTCTTATCTTCCAAAAAACTAATTGCCCAACTGCTAGCGAGAAGCACCACCCATTGCCCCAAAATATCGCGTCCTAAGGCTGAGCCGGTGGGTAAACTGACGTCCGGACGGTCATCCTGGGCTCCGCCGGAGATCCACCGGATGATTTGGTAGGGGGCGGTTTCAAAACGGCACTCCGCAAGATACTCGGTTTCCAATCGATGCTGCATCACTTCAAACTGGAGTGGGCCAACCGCGCCGAGGAGCGGTATGCGGACCAGGGCGTCAGGCAATTCAAAATGTTGGGCCACACCCTCCTTTAACAACTGGTCGAGGCCCTCTCGAAAGCGCTTAAACTTAGCCGTGCTTTTATTGTGCAAAAAAGCAAAGCACTCTGGAGCAAACCTGGGGATTTCCTGAAAAACCACCCCCGGTTTTTCGCTCACGGTGTCGCCAATCAAAAAATCATAGTTCCCAACAATGCCGAGCACATCGCCGGCGTAAGCTTCGTCGAGGGTCTCCCGTTCTTGGGCGAAAAGTCGTTGAGAATTGGCGAGCCGCACAGTTTTGCCAGTGCGCGGGTGCGTGACGGTCATGTCTCGTTTAAAGGCACCCGAAACAACCCGCATAAAAGCCACCCGATCGCGGTGCTTAGGATTCATGTTGGCTTGGATTTTAAAAACAAACGCAGAGAAATCTTCGTCGTCTGGTTGAACGAAGGTATCCCCGCTTCGCCGCGCTTGGGGTGGAGGCGACATCTCCAAAAAGCGTTGCAGAAGAAGCTCAACACCGAAGTTATTCATAGCGCTCCCGAAAAAAACCGGGGACAGTTTTCCCGCAGCCACCTCTTGCAGGTCAAACTCGGCTCCTGCTCCTTCGAGTAGCGATAGCTCTTCCTTAACGCGTTCGTGGATATCTGCAGGCAAACTATCTTTAACTCTTGCATCCTCAATTCCGGAGACCTCAACCGGTGCCCGATACGCGCCTTTTGGTGTTTTTTCAAACAGATGCACCTGCTTGAGTTCGCGATCAAAAATCCCTCGAAAAAAGGGGCCATCACCAAGCGGCCAGGTGACCGGAAAGGCATTAATTCCTAGAACGGATTCGAGTTCATCAAGCAGATCCAGCGGCGGCCGGGAGGGGCGATCCAGCTTGTTAATAAAAGTAAAAATCGGCACCCCGCGTTGGCGACAAACTTCAAATAGCTTCCGTGTCTGGGTTTCGATCCCTTTGCCGGCGTCGATGACCATAACCGCGGCGTCGACGGCGGTGAGCACGCGGTAGGTGTCTTCGGAAAAATCTTTGTGACCGGGTGTGTCGAGTAGATTGACGACCCGGTTATCGTACTCAAATTGCAGCACGGTGGAGCTGATCGATATGCCCCGTTGTTTCTCCAGTTCCATCCAATCGCTAGCGGTGGCACGTTGGTTTTTCCGCGCGGTCACCGATCCGGCCAAATGCAGGGCTCCACCGTAAAGAAGAAATTTCTCAGTTAGGGTCGTTTTGCCTGCGTCGGGATGGGAAATGATCGCAAAAGTTCGTCGTCGAGAGATAGGGTCGGGCATATTCGAGAAGGCCTAAAAGAAGGCGTTAGTCGTCGAGAGAGTGCTCTTGAAGAACGGACAGGGAAATGACCTCTAGAGTCCGTTGATGCGTCGCCGCCAAGTGAACCCGAGGGGCCACGCCTGCTTCCCATGCCTCTTTCCAGCGCATCGCACAAAGGCACCAGCGGTCGCCTTCTTTGAGCCCAGGAAATTGGTATTCCGGTCGTGGGGTAATCAGGTCATTACCCTTCAACTGAGAAAATTCGAGAAAGGCCTCAGTAACTACCACGCACACGGTGTGCCGGCCTAAGTCTTCGGGGCAGGTGTTACAATGGCCATCGCGAAAAAAACCGGTCAAAGGCTTGGTGCTGCAAGGGCTTAAGGGTTCGCCGATGACATTCAATGAGGGATCAGGTTCAGGATGCACCTAGAAAGTTGGCACGCCATCGCTTTTCTGGCAAAGCCGCATTTTTGACCAAACAAGGAAAGCGGTCGTTTTGGCTCCTCCGTCAGAGAGGCCGCAAGGCGCTTGTTTTTGGCAAAACGATAATTGCATCGTAGCGCTCTGCGGCAACGCTTGGCACGTAGTTTCGAGCTTCGTGCTCCGGTTGAAATACCACCCCAACCGCTCGATGACCGAGAGCTTCCCTAAGTTGCGGCCAGTCCACTTTTTGCGTTAAGAAAAAGTAAGGCTCCTGCTTTTGCTCATAGAGAAAAGCATCCAAACTCTCAGTGCTTGCAGGCACGAGCGGCATTGCCTCCGGTCGAGCGTCCCAAGCCCGTCCGGCAATGGCTTCTCCCTGGTAAGTGCTAAAGCCGACGATAAAAGCTTGATCCGGCCCATATTTTTGTCGAGCCATTTGGCCGATGTTTCTTTGAAGCACCTCGCTCATGGAAGTGGCCCGAGCATCGCCAACATGGGTGTTGTGAGCCCAAAAAATACCGCGTGCATCCTCACCATAAGACCGCAGTCTGCGTGTCGCGGCCGATTTCATGTGATCAGCACGGGCGTTCCACGACTCGGCGCCGCCCAGGGCCATAGTGCGAAAGTGTCGCTCAGCGCTGGCGACCACATGGGCGTGTTCCTTAGCTGTCCACGCTGCTCGCTGCTCGGCTTCGGGGAGGGCTTCTAGGTGGGCCTTTAGCTTTTCAACCGCCTGCTGAACTTCTGGCGCAAAATACGCTTCAAAATTGTATGCCGCGCGTGCGTAACCATGTCCATCGTTGCGATACGCGGCGAGGCCGGAGTGTAAATCCCGGATGGTTTGAGCAAGATCTTCGTCGGCGGTCTCCAAGTACTCTTGCAGCATATCAAACGACCGGGCCCACCCATACACATCGAGCCCGTAAAGGCCGACTTGTTTTTCAGCCGGCTGGTCTGCGTTCCAGTCTTTCAGCCACTCCACAAAGTCGGCGAACTCATGATTCGCCCACATCCATTGTGGCCAACGATCAAAGGACTTGAGGATATCAACGGCCGAGCTCGACTCTTGATCACGTCCAAGCACATAGTCATTCACCGACAACAGAGCGGCCCAGTCGCCTTCCACCGCCACAAAAGAGATGTTCTGTTCGGAAATCAGGCGGCGACTTAGCTGATCCCGCCAAGAATAAAACTCGGACGTTCCATGGGTGGACTCGCCGAGCAGAACAAGCCTCGCTTCTGCTGCCGCAGTGACAAGCGGGCTCAGGGACTCCGCATCGGTCAAGGGGTGAACTTGCGCTTGCGTAGAGAACTGTGCGCTCACGAAAAACCAAAGCACCAAGAAAATTGCCTGCGTCTTCATACTTGCACCCTAGCCCAAATTTTGGGCCGTGCTGAAGTCGATTGTGAAAAAATTCACAAATACAACTTGTCATCCTTCCAGATTGGTCTTGACTGGCCAACGATCGTTTAGCAAGCCCCTCGTTCTTTTCAACGGTCATCCCTTTAAATTTGATGGAGTTTGTCCCGTCCATAGCTGCTGCGCCCTTACTTTCGTTCTTCGACTCCGCCTCGTTCTTGGCCGCCGTCGACATGTCGGCGCTGCGTTTCACCGACGAAGTGCCTTGGTTCAGTAACTCGACGTTTGTGGGTCTCGTGGTCGCGTTGCTCTTCATTATCTTTGGATTAAGAGCTGGCTCAAAGCCCCAGGCCATCCCGGAAAGAGGTTCGAGCAATCTTTTTGAAGCAATCGTCGAAAAACTCTACGACATGCTCGAAGGCATCGTTGGCCATCACATGGTGGGAAAAGTCCTTCCGCTACTGGCCACCATTTTTCTCTTTGTTGTTCTCAGCAACTGGTCCGGCCTCTTTCCTGGGGTTGGCACGATCGGGGCAGGTTACGAGCCTCCAGGAGATTTCCGACAGGTCGATTACGTCAGCAAGCCGATTTTGCGTCCTATGACTTCCGATCTCAATGGCACTTTGGCGGTTGCGGCCATGTTCATGTTTTTGTGGCTCTGGTGGACCATTCGGGAATTGGGTTTCATGGGATTCTTGTCCCATCTTTTCGCTCCGAAGGGCAACTTAAGCCCATTGCTAACAGTGGTGCTGGCACCTATATTTTTGTTTGTCGGCTTTATCGAGATTATCTCAATTAGCTTTCGTCCGCTATCACTCTCTCTGCGTCTTTATGGGAACATCTATGCGGGGGAAAGCCTCTTGCACACGATGGCCCAACTGGGCTCGGCCTTGCCGCCGGTATTTTCATTTGCCCTGAGTGTACTAGCCCCTTTGCCGTTTTATTTTCTTGAAGTCTTGATTGGTTTGTTGCAAGGCCTTGTGTTCATGTTGCTCTGCGCGGTCTACATCCGCTTGAGCACCAGTCATGACGACCATTAATCGATTTGCCATCACGCTAAAACATTTTTCTCCCTCAAATCCTTTGTCGATTTGTTAATCGACTCTCACCCTAACACACAACACATTCTATGCTCCACATGCTTCTTCCACTCGCTGAAACTTCCATCAACATTTCTGGCAACCTAGGTCTCGCCATTGCAGGTTCTGCTGCTGCCATTGGCGTTGCCATGGTCGGCTCCAAAGCTGTTGAGGCCGTCGGCCGCAACCCCAGTGCCTCAGGCCAAGTGCTTACCTTGGCCATTATTGGCATGGCGCTCGCCGAAGCTATCGCGATTTACGCCTTGGTCTTAGCCCTACTTCAAGGCTAATCCCGCACCTCGGGGAAGGCTTCATTCCTTTTCCGTTGCGCCCACTGGGTGAGACCATTGCCGACTGGTTTTCGTTTAAGTCATTCGACTTAAACGAAACCGTCGGCTAAGCCTCCGTGCCGATCCTTGCTCAGTCGTTCTTTCTCGAACCGCTTCACCTCAAAACTTACTTATGGAACCGCTTCTCGACTTTCTCCAATTGGTCGGTGTTAACTGGCCGCAGTTCATTGCGCAGTGCCTGGTCTTTTTAGTCGTTTACCTCGTTTTAGAGCGCTTCGCTTTTCGTCCGGTCATTGCGAACCTTGAAGAGCGCAAACGGCGAATCGCTGCCAGTGAAGAGCAGATCCAAGCCATCCGCAAGCAGATGGAAGAAGCCGATGTTCGATATGCAGAGACTCTCAAAAAGGCCAACCAAGAAGCGCAGCGTCTCATCGATGAAGCCCGTGGTAGTAGTTCCGCGCTAGCCGAACGCAAAAAACAAGAAGCTATCGCTGAGGCAGAAAAAATCATCACCAAAGCCCAAGAGACCAGTCGTCTGGAACACGAGCAGATGATGCAAGACCTTAAAGCACAGATTGGACATCTGGTCATTGATACCACCAGCAAAGTGGCCGGCAAGGTGCTCAGTCCCGAAGATCAAAAACGCTTAAGCGAAGAAGCGGCACGTCGGGTGGCCGCCTAGTCTCCCAAACGATTCTCCCATGAAAGTCACCAAAGAAGCCCGCCAACTCGCTCGACGACTGCTGCGTTTTAGCATGCGGGACGATCGTGTGGAGCGCGATCGAGTTTCGGCGGTGTTGAAGTGGCTTCAACAGAATCCGCCACGGCAGAACCTGGCCACCTTGCAAGAGTATCATCGTCTACTACGCCTTGAGCTGAGCAAATGGCAAGCCGTGGTAGAAACCGCCGTAGTCTTGAGCGAAACAAGCTGCGCACAAGTGCTCCAACAAATTCAAAGCCGCTACGGCGATCAAGTCACCGCCGTGTTTCGTGAAAACGCAGCACTCATCGGTGGCATTCGTATTCGGGTCGGCAGTGATGTTTGGGACGGCAGCATTCGCGGTCGTCTTGAGAAGCTCGAAGCAGAGTTCATTCGTCAATAGCCCGAAACATTTTCCAATTCCCTTTATCTCTCTTATCCTCTTTGCCCTATGAGCAACGCCATTCTTCAAGAACTAGAAACCCAAATCGCCAGCCTAAAAACCTCGACCACACGCCAAAACGTTGGCACGGTGCGCTCCTGCGGAGATGGCGTGGCCAAAATTGAAGGGCTTAGCGACGTCATGCTCAACGAGATGGTTGAATTCCCTGGCGGCGTTTATGGGATCGCACTCAACCTCGAAGAAAACGAGGTAGGAGTCATTGTCTTAGGAGACCACACTTCCGTTGGCGAAGGTGATGAAGTTCGCACCACAGGCCGTTTGCTCGAAGTGCCGGTCGGCAAAGCTCTGCTGGGTCGAGTTGTCAACTCTCTGGGCCAGCCCATTGATGGCAAAGGTCCCATCAAAAGCGAGGACTTTTACCCTGTCGAAAAAATTGCCCCGGGCATCGTCAAACGTCAGTCGGTCAGTCAGCCCGTGCAGACCGGTATTATGGGGATCGACGCCATGATTCCAATTGGTCGAGGCCAACGCGAATTGATCATTGGCGACCGGTCAACCGGTAAGACCACCATCGCCATCGACACCATTCTTTCTCAAGCCCGCGCCAACCGCGATGGCGAAGCGTCCGGTGATGAAAAATTTCGACCGCTCTATTGTATCTACGTGGCCATTGGACAGAAAAATGCCAACGTCGCCCGTGCGGTCGATGTTTTGGAAGCCGGTGGAGCGATGCCCTACACCATCGTGGTCAGTGCTCCGGCCGCAGATAGTGCGACCAACCAATATTTGGCTCCGTTCGCCGGGGCCGCCATGGGCGAATGGTTCATGGACCGGAACATGGATGCCCTAATTGTTTATGATGACCTTTCCAAACACGCGGTGGCCTATCGGCAAGTTTCCTTGGTGCTCCGCCGTCCATCCGGACGCGAGGCCTATCCTGGAGACGTTTTCTACTTACACAGCCGTCTACTTGAGCGCGCCGCTCGTCTAAGCCCTGAGGCAGGCGGCGGGTCCTTGACAGCTCTCCCAATTATTGAAACACAGGCTGGTGACGTATCGGCTTACATTCCCACCAACGTGATTTCCATCACTGACGGACAGATTTATTTGGAAACAGACCTCTTTTATCAAGGGGTTCGACCCGCCATCTCCATCGGTTTGTCCGTCAGCCGGGTTGGTTCCGCCGCGCAAATTAAAGCTGTGAAGCAAGTGGCTGGTAAGCTGAAAGGGGAGCTGGCTCAGTTCCGTGAGCTAGCCGCCTTCGCGCAATTTGGTTCCGACCTGGATGCCAAAACCAAGGCCTTGATTGATCGTGGTCAGCGCATTGTGGAAATGTTTAAGCAAAACCAATACCGCCCCTACTCGGTGGAAATGATGGTCGCCATCATCTGGTCCATGCAAAATGGCTTTTTCGATCCGGTTCCTGTCGAGCGCGTGCAAGAATTTCGCGAAAAACTCCAAGAATACCTGGAGAACCGCAAATCCGCGTTGCTCGGAAAAATCCTCAGCAAAAAAAGTTTAGACGACGAAATCCAAAGCGAGCTTAAACAAGCTCTCGAAGATTTCGCGGGCACCTGGAGCTAATCAACTCGGCACTATGGCAAACAACACCCGCGAAATTCGGCGACGCATCAAGTCTGTTAAAAGCACGGCCCAAATTACTAAGGCCATGCAGATGGTGGCGTCGTCAAAAATGCGGAAAGCCCAACAGGCCGCCCTGGCTAGTCGCCCCTTTGCCAATCAACTGCATCGACTGCTCGTAGGCATTCGAGGATCCACCTCTTCTCAAGCGCATCCTCTTTTGCAAGAGCGCGAGCTCAAAAAAGAATTGGTTCTTGTGATCAGCACCGACAAAGGTCTCTGCGGTCCGTTGAACACTAATCTTTTTCGAGAGCTGCTCCGCTTTGATCCTGCCCAAACCGATTTTGTGGTGCTTGGCAACAAAGCGCGCCAAACCTTGATGCGTTTGCAGCGCAACATCGTGGCGGATTTTCCTTTGAAAGACTCTCCGAGTTTCCGGGAAGTGCGCCAAATCTCCAAGCATCTTCAGGAAGCATTCTTGAATGGGCGCTGCGATAAAGTGACCGTTCTTTACACCCACTTCAAGAACACCCTGAGCCAAATACCCACCGTGACGACTCTGCTTCCTATCTCAAGCGCGCAGCTTCCGGGTGCCGACGAAGCAGAGCTGGAAGCGGACGGCGTGCAGGAATATTTGTTCGAACCTGGTCGGGATCAAATTTTGTCGTCCTTGCTTCCGCACTATGTGGACTTCATCGTCTACGGCTTGGTCCTTGATGCGCGCGCGTCTGAACACAGCGCCCGGATGGTAGCAATGAAAAACGCCACCGACAACGCCAAAGAACTTATTAAAAGTCTCACCCTCGAATACAACAAAGTGCGGCAAGCTAGCATTACCGCAGAAATTCTCGAAATTTCCTCCGCCCAAATGGCTATGGAGTAAGCCCTTAAAACACAACATAATATCATGAGCACACATACGGGAACGATTGTTCAAGTCATCGGCGCAGTGGTCGACGTCGAATTCGGCGACGGCCAAAACCTGCCAAAAGTTTACGACGCCCTTGAGGTTGACCATCAAGGCGCTGGGGAAAACAACATCCTCACCCTTGAAGTCCAGCAGCACCTTGGAGAAAGCTGGGTGCGCGCTATCGCCATGTCTTCCACCGAAGGGCTCAAACGAGGCATGCCAGTCAAAGCAACCGGCGCTCCTATCTCTGTGCCGGTCGGCGAGGAAGTTCTCGGACGCGTTTTTAACGTGGTTGGAGAACCCGTAGACGAACGTGGCCCGGTGAACGCCAAAAAACGATACGCCATTCACCGGACGGCTCCGAAACTCATCGAGCAAGACACCAAACCGGACATTCTCGAGACGGGCATCAAAGTGATCGACCTCATCTGCCCCTTCCTCCGCGGAGGTAAAGCCGGAGCGTTTGGTGGTGCTGGGGTGGGCAAAACCGTCATCATTCTTGAGCTGATTAACAACATCGCCAAAGCGCACGGGGGATACTCGGTCTTCGCCGGGGTGGGTGAACGCACTCGCGAAGGAAACGATCTCTACGCCGAAATGAGCGATGCAAAGGTCATCAACCAAGAAGACCTTTCCAAGTCCAAAGTGGCCTTGGTTTACGGCCAGATGAACGAACCTCCGGGTGCTCGTCTGCGCGTGGCGTTGAGTGCTTTGTCCATGGCCGAATACTTTCGCGATGAAAAAAACCAGGACGTGCTGCTCTTCATCGACAATATCTTCCGTTTTTCGCAAGCTGGTTCCGAAGTGTCGGCGCTCCTGGGTAGAACGCCTTCCGCAGTGGGTTATCAGCCGACTCTCTCTGCCGAGATGGGCAACCTGCAAGAACGCATTACCTCCACTGACAAAGGCTCCATCACTTCGGTGCAGGCCGTCTACGTGCCGGCGGATGATTTGACTGACCCAGCACCGGCCAACACCTTTGCTCACCTGGACTCTACCATCGTGTTGGAGCGCGCCATCGCGGAACTCGGCATTTACCCGGCCGTTGATCCGCTCGCTTCGGTCTCCAAAGCCCTCTCCCCCGAAATCGTTGGGGAAGAACACTACACCGTGGCTCGCGGGGTGCAGCGGGTCTTGCAGCGCTACAAAGATCTGCAAGACATCATCGCCATCCTGGGCATGGACGAACTCAGCCCTGAAGACAAGTTGACCGTGTTTCGCGCCCGAAAAATCCAGCGTTTCCTGAGCCAGCCTTTCCACGTCGCCGAAGTGTTCACCGGCACACCCGGACAATACGTGACCGTGGCCGACACCGTGCGTGGCTTCAAAGAGATTCTTGATGGCAAACACGACAGTGTGGCCGAAGGAAACTTCTACATGAAGGGCGGCATCGATCAGGTTGTCGCGGAGGCCTAATCGAGCTCCTTTCGCAAAACATCGCTATGGCCGACACCTTGACCTTAGAAATCATCACTCCCGAGAAAGCTGCCTACTCAGCTCCGGTTGAGATGGTCATTTTGCCTGGCGTAGAAGGCGAGCTTGGCATTTTGCCGCGCCACATCCCCTTGGTCACCGAGATCAAATCGGGCGATCTGGTCATTACCAAAGACGGCAAACAAGAATACCTAGCCGTCGGCGAAGGCTTCGTGGAAGTCACCGGCGACCGTTGTGTGGTGCTCACCAGCATGGCCCTTGAGGAAAGCGAAATTGACGAAGACGCCGCCGCCAAAGCGATAGAACGCGCGCAAAAAGCGATGGAAGAAAAGCTAACCGACGAAGATCAAGCGGCTTACCAGGCAGAGCTACTCCGGTCGATGGCCATGCTCAACCTCAAGCGTCGCCGCCGCGGAGCCAAGGCCTAGTTTATTTGTGAACGGTCTGATCAAAAAAACAAGCCGGTGAGGGGATTTGAACCCCTGACCTGCTGATTACGAATCAGCTGCTCTACCCCTGAGCTACACCGGCGTTTGCGGTTAGCTAAATTAAGTGGAACCTGGCAGAGTTCAACAGATTTTCCTCGGCGGATGATGTGTAGAGAAGAAAGGTGCGAAGATAGGCTGGCTTTCAGCTAGGCTCTAAGGCCTATTGATGGCAGCACAGCACCGCCTTCTATTGCCAGCTGGCGCCAGTCTGCGACGATCGGGGCCATCACTTCATCGTTGGGAAAAGAAATCCATGCGCGGTCGACAGATGCTTTCCATGCGGCTTCCCATTGCGCATCAGTCCAATCCAGCGTGCCATTGATCAGGCTGGCGGCTTGTTCTACCGAATGATAAAGTGCTCCTGCATTGCCTAAATAACGGTAAGCGCCATGCAGCCCGGGCACCACGGGCCAGGCGCCGGTTGCCATGGCTTCTTGGATCGAAATAGGCATTCCGAATACCGAGTTTGCATTGAGGGTAAAGAGGTAAATTCCTGCGGTCCCCATGAGCGCCGCCATTTCGTCGTGTTGCAGGGCGACTTTGATTTCAACGGGCGCCTGCATTTCATCGCGCCAACTGATGATGTCTTCGATACAGTTTTCGCGTAGCATGACGGGTGAGATTGCCAGGACAAAACGGAAATCTGGGCAGACCTTTGCGGTGGCAAAAAAATCACGCAATCCCTTGTTGGGAAGCCCAGCAGCGGTGCGAAGGACAAGGCGTCGATCTTTCTCCTGCCATGGTTTTGGTGGATAGAGCTTCGGCAGGAAGGAACTCGTCGAGTTGCGAAACTTCGGGGAAGTCCACCCGACCTTTGCCCGTAAGTGTTCGAACAGATACAGACGCGCCGTGGCGGGATGGGCTTCGAGTTTGCGCAGCAGATCGTCCTGAAACTCAAAGCCATGAACTTTGCAGGTGTGCGGCAAGCGATGGCGACGCACGGAATCTGAATAATTCAAAGCAGAGTTGAGCCAATAGGTGTGCACGATGTGGGGTTGAAAGGCAGCAATGGCCTCGTCGAAGCTCCCGAGGTGAATCTTGACGTTGTTGGGGTGCTGAACGGTGGCCTCGTGTTCGGCCCAGACTTCAACTTCAACACCAAGGTCACGGGCGCCTTCCAAGTCTGAGCGGATGTAGGATTCGGAAAGTTGCGGATAATGCCAAAGCGCCCACAGCACCCGCAGACCGACACCGACTTGCTCCCGCCGAGGGCTGCGCACGGCGTACAAGGATGGTCCCAGCGGATGCTTGCAAGTGATTCGGTCTTGGCCGGGCCTGGGTGCCATAGGAGCCGCCCATGATCGGTAGCGCGCGCACAGCTGCTTGATCACTAATTTTCAAGATGTAGTCCCAGTCGATCAATCGCTCCAACGTCGCATCGAACTCTGCCCGCACTTCTTTGCGGTGAAGAAACACATTGAGGTCGATGAAATTCTGCCGTTGCAAAGCTGCGGCATCGTAGCTAGGCCAACTCAGCTTGACGCCATGGGTTTCACTGATGAGCTGGGCCGCGTAGGCGGCTTTGAGCGTGTCATCGGTGCGAAACCACCAAGCGGCGTCCTCCAAAAATTCAGGCGCGAAAGTATTGTCGGAGTCCAAAAATGCGATCACTTCGCCCGAGGCATGGGCGAGCCCTTGATTGCGCGCCGCGCCGGCACCACCTTGCATGGGTTGAGTCACGACACGAACGCGTGGCTCGGATTCTTGCCAACGAGCAAGAACTCTTGCAGTCTCGTCGGTGCTGCCATCGTCGACGACAATGGCTTCCCAACTCGGGAGAGTTTGGAGCTGAAGTGAACTTAAAGCCTGATCAACAAGATCGGCGCGATTGTGCACTGGGACGATCACCGAAAAATACGGGCTGCGCTCGGCGCTGAGTGGAGGCAACGGGAAGCGGCAGCGCTTCCACGCCTCGTGGATCGCGACAAAATCCGACTCGCTCGGATGATCCGTGCCGGGGACGCGCTTGCGTAGCGGATCGTTGGATGAGACGGAAACGGAAGCGCTATCCCCGCCTTCCAGCCCCACTTCCGTCAGCTTGGCCATTCCGCGCTCAACGCCCTCGATGCGTTTGCCTACTTTCTTCAACTCTTTTTCAATTCGAATCGCGCTTTTTTCCGAAGACCGTTTCAACTGTTCAGTCATTTGGAGTGCTCGTTTGGAGCGAGTATTCTTTAATTTTTGCCAAAAGGATTGTTTGGGTGCTGTCATGGGATTCGAAAGGGCAGGACCGTATAGCGGTGCGGCTTTTGGTTGACCTTACGAAGCTTGCTTAGAAATTGGACTGCGCAAGCAGAATGTCAGGCGAGTCAGGCTCTTTGCCTGGCTCGGACGGTGTCGGGCATCGCGGGATCGGCGGTGCGATCGCGAGTGGGCAGGTCGCGTATTTGGTTGCCCCTGGCGGCGGGTTTATTCCGGCTGACCGCACCGGATGTGGTAAGCCGCGGGCTAGCCGGGTTGGTAGCTGGGACTCGGATCCGGGGTTGTTCTTTAGACTGTCGATGATTAACACGCAAGCGGCGCGGTTGCTCCCAATCTCGGGGATTAAAGTCCCACCCAGCCGACTGGGAGGGCAAAGCCCGGCTGTGCACGGTTGTGTCTAGGACCCACAGAAAACGGCAACGGATCGCTTGTTTATACGATTATCGGCCTTTCATAGAGACTGTGTAAGGGTCTGGAATCACAAGTGCGGTCAGTTGGGCTAACACGTCCTTTAACGGAGTTTTAGAGAGGTTGATCCGTGGCCACTGAGAAAAGCGCCCGCGAATCCAGGTCATTTGACGTTTCGCGTAATGTCGAGTGGCCTGCTTCCAACGTTCCCGGAGTTCGGCTAAGCCAAGTTCACCTTGGAGATGCTGACAGATCAGGTTGAAACCAAGCATTTGTCGAAATGTGGTCGAAAGCGGCTGATCCTGCAAAGCAGCGACCTCGTCGATAGCCCCTGCGCTAATCATGGCTTCGACCCGGGCGTGGATTCTGTGCGTTAGGTCTTCGCGATCGCGCTCCAGCACGCAGACGCCGCGGAGGTCACCGGGCTTTGGGGGCTGAGGTTCGTGTCCGGCCCAGGCGTGGAGGAGAGCGCGTTCGACTCTCCGACGATTGGCACAGTCGATGTTTTTGGCTTTTTCAGGGGCGGTTTGCCGCAGCTGGGCAGTGAGTTCCTCCAAAGACAGGGAAGCTAAGAGCTGTTGTTGTTCTGCGCTTGGGGTCGGGCCAGGGTCTAGCCCTTGCCACAGCGTTTGGAGGTAGAGACCGGTTCCCCCGACGACGAGGGGAAGGCAGTTTTGCCGCTGAAGATCTTGACAAGTTTTATGGGCCAACTCCGCATAGCGCTGCACGGAGTTGCTCTCGGTCTCGGCGAGCTCGCCGATGATGTAGTGGGGCAGTCGCTGGCGTAGATCTGCCTCAGGAGCACCAGAAAGAATGGGGGCTGCTCGATACATTTGCATCGAGTCAGCCCCCAAGATTGCTGATGAAAAAGGAAGGGAGATGGCTAGCTCAACGAGGAGCTGGCTTTTTCCAATGGCTGTGGGCCCCATGATCAGCACACGAGGCTGAGGGAGAGGGGCAATCACGCCGGAACGGAAAAGCGCAGAGCCAGATCGATCAATTAGTCGCGCTCTTCGCGGTCGGAACGATGGCCACCACCGCCACCACGGCTTGGTCGATTGTCATCGCGGTCTGAACGATTGTCTTCTCGCGCTCCGCTGACAACGAGCTTGCGTCCCAGAAACTCTTTATCATGGAGTTCTTCGACGGCACGCTGCGCTTCATCAATGTTGTCCATTTGAACGAAGGCAAATCCTTTGGAACGGTGGGTGTCTCGGAAGCTTACCACTTCTGCGTTTTGCACTTTGCCGACTCCATTGAAAAGTTCAAAGAGATCACTCTCGGTGGCTTCGTAGGATAGATTGCCGACATAAAGACGGGGGCTGATCACCGGTTCAACGACCGGTGGAGAAGAAGGTCGGCTGCTGCGACGTTCTTTGCTTGGTGGAGCGCCGGAGCGGCGATTATCTGATTGGTGTGGTCGTGGTTTGGGCATGGATTTATTAGAGAAAAGTCCTAGAAACCATCCCCAAAGGCCTTTGCTCTTTGGGGGCGATTTTCGAGAACGACTTTTGCCAGAGGGTTTGTAGGAATCTGAGGAATGGTGGCGTGGCCCGCCGCGTCCGCGACTTTTGGGGCGACGTCCTCGATTGGTCGAGGTGTTTGGGTAACTCATTGTGAAACAGGATACTGGTGTTGTAGATATTAGTGCTGGTGCCGGCTCGCAAAGCAAGATTGGCGGCGTGATGGGTTCTTGAACTCTCAAAAGAAGAATCAGCTTGTGAGTTCGGGTTGGCTGTCGGTTCTCCGAAGTTGCGTACACTGCGGTGAACTGAGAGCCTGAGACGATGGTTGTCTCTCCAAGTGGTCAACCCAGATCCACTTGAACGCCCATCCCGAAAGTCCGAAATCCGTGCGTGAAGCGTTTTGGGCAGCCAGGAACGTGGCTCCAGAACAATTCGTTTTTCAGGAGTTCGCATACACGAAGCCCCCTGAAGCGACAAATGAGATGTCTGGTTCGAAGCGAGCACGGGTTGTAACGGGTGGAGGGCAAATTGCATTAGGCTCAATACGTCAGTTCATTAGAAAAAAGAGAATCGTTCAGTCATCAATTTGAGCTGAGGCTGCGTGACATTAGAAATTTCACCAACACTAAGCTCAGAGGAATTTTGAACCTCTCTTGCTAGCTAACCTGAAGGCGGCAGTCCGAAGATTGCACCGCCACAGGACGTGACCTAAGAAAGATTGACGGCTAAACCGAACACAATTCGATGAATTAATAGAGCAGTTCCGGACAAGTCGCAAGCGAGGAGTTCAATGATCTCAAAATACTGATCGGGACAAAGCAAAACCTCAGCTTCCTGATACACTCCGAGTTTGTTCGATTTGTCGAAGAAAATATTAAATTTTTTTACTCGACCTGACGTCTCAAACTCGTGAACATGATTTTTATGAATAGCCGTTTGACCCTTTGTGTCGTGGTCTTTGCCCTTGTCTCCTCGCATGCATTTGCCGGGGAAGAATACAAAAACCGATTCTCCTCCTCGGCTTATGTCACAGAAGCCGCGCTTGCCAAAGCTCCTGTGGCCTATTCCGGCGAGCACTCTGCTTACCCCCTGCCACCAGTGCTATGGCAAAGGGCAGGTCTGGCCAGCGACGAGGAGTTAGATCTTATCGCGGCTAACCTCATCGTGCCTCTTTTAAAAGAATCAACTCGGCCAATAGCTTCCTTTATGGTCGAGTTTGATGAAGATCCGAGTACGGTTGTGTTTACGGTTCTTTACACCGAAGGATTCTTTCAAAGCCAGCTGCTCAAGCGTACTCCTGAGCTGGGCGTTTCTGCTGAAGACTACCTATCCATTTTGGCGATGGAATACGGAGAAGGCTGCTCTCAATAAGATTTTTTATTAGACATCATCCCGAAACCGGGAAGCATGGGCACATGAGCTTCAAACCCATTATTGCCTTTCTCGCTGCGGCCTTGCCTTGCGGCCTTTTTGCCTCAACCGCTTCAGCTCAAGACTTCGTCCTGGCTGAATGGGATTTTGGAGACCCCGTTCATTATCCGAGGCCGGATGATCAGCCCAAACCATCGTTCGGGGACGCCACAGCCAGCGCTAAAGTCATTGGCATGCAGCCTTCGACGGACTTTGAAGAGGACACTGATGGCTTGCGAGCCTGGAGGGTTCGCGGCGAAAATGGATGGGATGAGCATGCCGCTCCGGGACAGCAAGGGATTCAGGTGATGGTCGATACCAGCGCGGCAGAGGGGGCGCTTGTTCTTGAGATGAGCTGGTGGGCCACAAAAAATGCGGTCAAGCACGGACAGCTTTGGCTTACTGTTGATGGAGGAAAGCAATGGACTCTTTTTGGAGAACCCCAGGTGGCCGGAGGCGTGGATCACTTTTCCGATGGTTCAGAGTCCTGGTATGAGTTGCGATGGCAATTTCAAGATTTACCCGAAGCGTCAGGCAACCCTGAGTTTGGATTTCGCTTTGTCTCCGCTTACGCCCCCGTGGAGTTTGTTGACAGTCAAGGCCATTCGGCGGAGGCGAACAGCGCATACATGAAAGCTCGATACGAACAGCAAGACGACATAACCCCCTATCATGGGGAGGACGGCAACTGGCGAATTCAGCGCATTCGCTTAAGCAGTCCTCGTTGAGCGCTAGACAAAAAAAGTGCCACCAAAAAAGTCCCACCCTAAGCCACATGAGCACGTAATCAGATATGCCCAGCAGATACGTCCATATGTAGCCATATCTAGGGGTGGAAAAATGCCCGAGGAGGGACTCGAACCCACACTCCTTGCAGAACCAGATCCTAAATCTGGCGCGTCTACCAATTTCGCCACCCGGGCAGGTGCTGAGCTAAAGAGTATTCCAGAACTCAACCCGACTTGCAAGAGCAGATCGTGATTCCTTAAAAAGTCTTGGGAGGAGCGCCGAATCTAGGAGGTAACAAGTCGGCAGGCCGGTAACCTTATTCGATGCGGGTTTGGGTGATATCGGTCAGTTGCAGGTTTCCCGTATTCGCACCGAGATTCACAAAGGCGAAACGCCTGTTACTTACAGTTGCTTCAACCATTAGCTGCACCTCATGTTGCACCCAGTTCTGGTCGGCTACTAGGTCGAAACGTCCGGCAAGCGGTGTATGAGGGTCCATTAAGGCGACTCCGAATACTCGATAAGGCTCGGCTTTTGTCCAGAAAGATAGATCCTCTGGGATGCGAACGCCCGGAGCATCAAGCCAACCCATAGTGCGCTCCAGATGACCGACCGCGTAAGAATGGATGCCACTTTTGAAATGTGTCCTGACTTAGATCATTCAGATAAAGCAACCGACCCTGATTCAAGCCACGCTGCGATACCACTCCTCCTACTGATTCTTAAGCTCTGGCTCAAGAAGATTTCACATGAATGACACCATGGTCTACGGATCGAGACGACTCAAATTTTGGATTTCCTCCTGCAACTGTCGATGCGCGGTGAGGTAGCTATTAAGGAGGGCTGGCAACTGCGGGTCAGGGCTTTCTTGCGCCTGAGTGTAGAGAATGTTTAGGCGTCGGTGCGCCAATTTCAGGTCGTACAATCTGGCGGTAATCAAAAAGGATCTTTCGTTAAAATCACCGCCGGCTTCGTCTGGTTCATAGGTGGGTGGCGGAGGAATATCCACCCAGGTTAAAGTGCCAACTTCGTCCTCGGATGAACCTAAGTTCGCCAGAAGTTCATCCACTTTTTGCGCGGAAAAAGCCTTGATGTCGTCCGCACGACTCTCAATCCATTGTGGCAGTGGGATCAAAGTGACCCACAGCCACAGGCATAAAAACCCGGCTCGGATAGAACCCGCTACCAGGCGTCGAGCTTCCATGTTGGGCGTGTCGGTGGCCTCAATACTGCGAGCCAAGGTGAAACCGGTGATGACAAAAACGATTCCGAAAAACACGTAGCCAAGCAGCGACAAGGCGCCGTCTCCAACAACCATTTGTCCAACCGCGTAGGCCACGATG
This sequence comes from Verrucomicrobiia bacterium, assembly GCA_036804205.1. Classification (GTDB taxonomy): domain Bacteria; phylum Verrucomicrobiota; class Verrucomicrobiia; order Chthoniobacterales; family CALDSX01; genus DAIRSW01. Next base: position 32,104 of record DAIRSW010000003.1, read on the forward strand.
CCTAGGACGATACTGAGCAAAAAGCTCGTAAAGCTATCCCACGAGCTCATTTGCAACCCGCCCGTGCCTAGCCGGAAGGTAAGATACTGCACCAAAAGCACGCTGCCGAGCAGCATGCCAATCAATCCAAAACCCAAAACAACATAGGTTCCAGCAACCTCAAAGGACCCCAAAAAATCATCCAATTCGGAGAAATCGGGCATGGCCTGAGCAAGGAAAGTAAAGCAAGCCATAGGTTTCATCGTTTTCGGATCTTCTGGCTTGAACAAACTAAAGAAAGCCAGGCACAGGATAGAGAGATGGCGTCCCCGGCTGGGCTCGAACCAGCAGTCTACGGTTTAGAAGACCGTTGCTTTATCCATTAAGCTACAGGGACTTTTCGCAAGCAAATATCTGCCACAAGACCGGGTAAGGTCAACCACCAATCCCATTGATTCAGCATCCGACCTACGCCGGCATAACCAGTCCAGCGGAGGCTTGATTCCCCAGATATATCCTTCAGCCCTTACTTGACGAAAAGCCAGTCCAGGGTTGAAGTGATGCATAAGCATGGCCGTCATCGAAGTTGAACAACTTACCAAAAAATACCCTGGCACGACTGCGATCAAAGACCTTTCTTTTGAAGTCCATCAAGGAGAAGTGGTAGGATTTTTGGGCGCCAACGGGGCAGGCAAGACCACAACGATGCGGATCCTGAGTGGGTTTATGCCGCCCAGCTCCGGCACAGCGAGAGTGGCCGGATACGATGTTTTTTTAAACAGCAAAGAAGCGCGCTCCCGAGTGGGTTACATGCCAGAGAATGTGCCTCTTTACTCTGAAATGCGCGTCGAAGAATACCTTCGTTACCGGGCTGCCTTAAAAGGAATCCCGGCCAGACGGATGAGCGAGCGTTTGCAAGATGTGGAAGAGCTTTGCAATCTGCAACAAGTCATGCGCAAACGAATCGGCGTTTTGTCTAAGGGCTATCGTCAAAGGGTAGGCCTGGCAGATGCCTTAATCCATGAGCCCTCCCTATTGATTTTGGACGAGCCAACCATCGGGCTTGATCCTAACCAAATCCGGCAGGTGCGCGAACTCATCCGCAATCTTGGACGGCGACACACCATTCTTCTGAGTACCCATATTCTTTCTGAAGTGGAAATGACTTGCTCTCGTGTGATCATCTTGCACCGCGGAAAAATTGAAGCATCCGGAACGCCAAGTCAGCTTCGTGAGAAATTTCAGGAGCAAGACATGGTGCGGATGGAGTTTCTTGCGAAAGACCCAACCGCTCGTTCTAAGGTGGAGGAACTTGATGAGGTTCTTTCCGTAGAATGGTCAAAAACCTTGGATGAATGGATCCGTGCCGATATCCGGGTTGAACCACAAAAAGATATTCGAGAGTCCCTATACCAGCTGGCCCGTACGGAAAATTGGAAACTCCGCGAACTCGCCGCCAGCGGAGCGACCCTCGAAGACGTGTTCGTCGAATTGACTCATAATGATGTTTAGCCCCATTGCTTCATGAGAAAATTTTTTGTCCTCTACGACCGGGAACTCAAATCCTTTTTCCATTCACCCATCGCTTATGTGGTGATGTTTTGTTTTCTCTTTCTGTCCGGTCTCAGCTTCTGGTTTGCTGTGCAAGCCATGAACGGGAAAATGGTGACCGTGAGCTTGCTGCAAGTTTTCTTCCAGTTCGTGATGTGGTTCGGTTTTGTGCTAGTTTTCCCATTGTTAACCATGCGACTGTTTTCCGAGGAATTTAAGCTCGGCACAATTGAACCGTTGATGACCGCTCCGGTTAGTGACTGGGCCATCGTGCTTTCGAAATACTTCGCGTCACTGACTTTTTACGCGGTGCTTTGGGCACCGACTGCATTATACTTTTGGATCTACCGCGAAGTGTCCGGGGAGGCAGTTGTCTCCAGTTCAGAAACCTACTGGGCAGCGTACCTCTTGGTGCTCTTGTTGGGCATGGCCTACCTTTCAATAGGTCTGTTGGCCTCTGCCCTGAGCGCAAATCAGGTGGTGGCTGCGGTGCTGGCCTTCTCGGTCATCAGTGGTGTGTTCTATCTCGGGCTACTAGGAGGGTTGGTTCTTGATGCCTCTCCCTATGTGCGAGATCTTCTCGCATATGTTTCCGCCCCAGAACACATGAACATGTTTCTGCGTGGCATCATCGACACTCGAGCCATGGTTTATTACCTGACCATCACCATCTTCGCTCTATTCTTGACCCGTGAAGTGCTTCAGTACCGGAGGTGGAAAGCATGAGCGCCGATGCCTTCGAACCAGTCGTTCCTCCGAAAAAGGTCCGTCTACCCCGCGCCAGTCTGGCGTTTCATGTGACCGCCCAGTGCGTTCTTCTGGGGCTTATTCTCCTAGCCATCAACTATCTGAGCTTCCAATATTATAAACGCTGGGATGTTAGCAGGGATGCTCGGCAGCAGCTAACTCCGCAGACCAAAAATCTGCTCAATAGACTCGATCAAGAGGTTCGTTTTATCGTGCTTTTTCAACCGGGCAACATTCTTGCCGCAGAGATTGAAAATCTTATAAAAGAATACCAGCACGCTTCTGACCGGATGATCCGAGTAGAATATGTGTCTCCGTTTTTAAACCACTCACGAGCCTTAGAGCTACAAACTCGGTATGGGTTTCAACTGAATGAAGACGGAGTAGTAGTCGCCACTGATCAGGCGCATAAATTTATACGGGCCCACCAAATGGCCGAGTTTGACACCAGTGGTTTGGCTATGGGGCAGCGTCCGCAGATCACCGCGTTCTTAGGAGAGAGCGCCATTTCTTCGGCAATCCTTGAAGTCACCGAACAAGAGAAACCGGTTGTTTACTTTATTGAAGGTCACGGAGAGTCTGCCCCGCCACCCCAAGGAACTGCGGGAATGTTTTTCCAGCGCTTAGCTCAGCAAAACATCGAGCTGCGGCCACTCAACCTCTACGACGTCGATGCTATTCCTGCGGATGCCTCGGCGGTTCTCGTTGCCGGTCCTAAGTATGACCTGACCGAGCGAGAGGTTACCCAACTGCAAGCATACTGGGCTCAAAATGGACGTATCTTCGCTCTCACCTGGACCGGGGGAGCAACGGTAAATTACGATGCCTTTCTCAGCTGGATCGGACTTACGCCACGCGCTGATCAGCTTGTCGCGCTGCGGCAAGACGCCTTGACCCGGCGGGTTGTTCGAGACGTGATTGCGATTCCGGTTAATGATGAGCATCAGATAACCCGCCGCTTTCGTGGGCTCAACGTGCTGCTGCAAGGCCTAACCCAATCCATTCACCTTGCAGAAGCCCCGGCGGGTACAGAGATAGTTCCGCTTCTAGCTGCCGCAGAAGGATATTGGGGAGAAGTCGACTGGGAAATCGATCAAACCCCAAGCTTTGAAGAAGGTCGTGACTTTGGTCCACCCCTTGTGTTGGCCGCGTCTGTGGAACGCGGCGGAATGGGAGATGGCCGGCTTGAGATGCGCTCCGCCCGACTATTTCTGGTCGGCAACGCTTTTGCCATCGAAGACCAAGGAATTACCGATAGCTCTCTCGATTTTCTTGCCAGCGGCATGAATTGGCTTCTGAATCGTGGCGACCTCATTGGAATCGGGCCAAAGCCTGCTCGAGTTTACGCTCCAAGACTCGATGAGGACCAGCTGCGGCGCATCGCAACCGTGTGTGTGGTGGCATTTCCCAGTGCGGCGGTTGTTCTCGGCCTTCTAATGTTCTGGATTCGTAGACGCTGATTCTAGCAACCGGGAGCGACTCAATGAAAAAGCAACTGTCCACTTGGCTCCTTCTTATCGTTGCCATTGCCCTAGTGGTTGGCATCCCGATGCTAGAGCGGGCTCGGGAGAGTCCTCGCGCCAGCATGCTCCGTGGGGGCATTCTCTTTGAATGGGATCGGCGACAGGTGGAGGCACTTGAGCTAGTCCACGCGGGTCGCAGCACCCGTTTTGAAAGGCGGGATTGGCAATGGTGGCTCACCCAACCCTTTGAAGACCGCGCTGACCCGAACGCTTTGCATGAACTCTTTACCGCGCTAGAAACGCTCGCCGTTGAACAAGAATTTGCGCTGAAAAACCAAGATGCTTGGGCAGAATATGGACTCTCCCAGCCTCGGATTTCGATGAAAGTCGAACTCGACGATCGGGTGGAGGAATTGTGGGTCGGACGTGATAGCGCTTATCAGGCTCTGGTTTTTGCCCGACACTCTCCGAATGACAACGTCCTGGTGATTCAAGATAGTCTTCGTGCTCAAATTTTGCGCGAGCCAGAAAGCTTTCGAGATCGGCGAGTGCTTCCTTGGCGACCCGACGACATTATTCGAGTGCTCCTACGACGACCGGGTGGAGAAATTGAATTGGCAAGTCAACACCCCGGTCAATGGGATTTGGTGAAACCTCAGGGAGCACGAGCGAACACTCAGAAAGTTAATGCTTGGCTAGCGCAGGTAGCCGGAGCACAAGCGAGTGGTTTTGTGCACTCGGAGGCTCGGGGTGACATGGCGCGTCTGGAGTTAGTCGATTCCCTTGGAACGATCAAGGTGCAAAACGAGTTTGGCCAGGAACTCGAGCTCGCATTCGCACGGCAGGGCCGTCCCACTTCGCCTAGTGACACTGAAGAATCGTCACCCGCAACGACTCTTCTCGTTTCCATGTCGGATCGGCAAGTTATCACCGAGGTTAGCTCCGGTCTGGCCAATCTTTTTGATTCCACTCCAAGAGACTTTCGTGATCCCGCCCTTGCCCGGATCGAGCCTGAGGCGGTTGATCGCATACATATTGCGTCGGACGGAAAGGAAGTGATTCTTCATCGACGCGATCTCGACAGTTGGGAGGTTCAAACGGAGGCTCAGACGTGGGAAACCGCCTCCCCAGGCCTTGTACAGATTCTCCTCTCTTTGGCATCACGTCGCGATGACACCGAGTTTATCGAAGATAGTCTTGTGAACGAAGCAGAATACGGGCTTCGTCAGTCTTCGCTCTCGATCACCTGGAAGAGTTTTCTTTCTGAACAAACCCTCAGCCACGAACCGGGCGAGAGCCCCCTGGCAACAGTGGTTTTTGGTTCAGATGCAAACGAACGAACCTATGCCAAGCTCGAAGGAGAGCCTTTCATCGTCTCGATCCCGTCCAAGTGGCTCCTCTGGCTTCCACGTGAGCCTCAGGGTTGGGTTGATGACGTTCTTCAACATTTCGATGCTCAAGCCATCACAAGCATCCGAGTGGAAGCTGATGGCCAGGTGGTCGCATTGGAGTTGGGTGAGGGCGAGCAATGGACCATCAAGGCCGGCCAAGGGGTTCTTGAGGAAACCGCGCTTACAAATTATCTAGGTGTATTAGCGCATTTAAATTATTGGCCGGGTGACGCTCCGGCGGATGCAGAAACACGATTCGATGAAGGCAGGCGTCTCCGGCTGATTGAATTTGAAGTGGCAGATGAAACACGAGGTGAGGAGGTGATTATAGTAACCTTGGAAGAATGGGTTGCGGAAGAAGATGGCAGTCACTGGTATGCCTTGACGGTTGGGGATGAGCTTCAACGGGATTTTTTCATGCTTCACCCTCTCCAAGTGCAAGTCTTGCAAGAGCCGCTGCTCACTATTGAGTAGCCGGGTGCCCTCGTTTGCCAAAAGGGAGGCTCAGCTCGGTAGATGGCGGGTCAATTATCCAATTCCTCGCTTAATAAGGTCGTCTTCTTCATAGCCGAGGTAATGTCCTAGCTCGTGAAGAAAGGTCAGCTGCACCTCGTCTCGAAATCGCTGCGCATCTGCCTCAGCTTCCCACCAAAGGTTTTCTAAAAACAAAGTAATCCGCGGAGGCAATTCACCTTCCCCTGCCAAATAATCTTCTCGGCCTGGTCCTTCAAAAAGCCCGAGCAGGTCTTCCTCCTCGGGATTGTTCTCATCGGCTTCCCACTGATAAATAAGGGTTACTTCTCTGGCAAAAGGTCGCAGCGTCTCGTCGAGCTGGGCAAAATATTCGACCATGGCGTCCTCCGCCCAAGATTCCAACTCCGCTGGCAAATCATCATCCATGCAGCTCTCCTTCCTTCATTTCGATCAGAGCGTAGGCGTTGTGGTTATGAATGCTCTCGAAATTCTCTGCCTCCACGCGATACCAAGATATGCGCGGATCGTGCGAGACTTTGATAGCAATGGCTCGAACTAAGTCTTCGACAAAAACCGGGCTGTCATAGGCCTTCTCGGTCACCACTTTTTCATCCGGTCGCTTCAGGAGGCTGTAAAGTTCACTGCTCGCGCTGGACTCAACCATCTCAATCAGCTCCTCAATCCACACTAGCTTCTGAGCCCTCACCGACAAGCGCACTTCACCTCGTTGATTGTGAGCGCCTTGGGTACTGATGGCTTTTGAGCATGGACACAAAGTCGTTACCCCTACTTTGACGGTGGTCACCAGATCAAAGTCTTTTGGCCCAAGCGTTGCATCAAATGTGGCAACATAGTCCATCAGGCCCACGGCTCCAGTGGCTGGGGCAGACTTTTCCATGAAGTAAGGGAACTCAACCTGCACATGAGCTTCCTGAGCGGCCAGGCGGTTTTTGAGTTCCTGACAAAGCTCCTTCACGTTGTCCACATCAAGCAGCCGCCCGTGACTATTGAGCACCTCCACAAACCGGCTCATATGCGTGCCTTTAAAGTGATGTGGCAAGTCCACCGTCAGAGCTACGGTAGCGACCGTGCTTTGCACATTGTGATCGCGATCTCGAACCCGCAAAGGAAAACGCAATTGCCTGACTCCAACCCGGTCGATCGGGAGATTTCGTGAGTCGTGAGAGTTTTGGGTGTCTTCAAGTTGCATAGTCGAGCCAAAAAGAATCTTCATCGGATGAAATCACCTGTGCAAGGTCTATGTCAGCACCTTGCGCCCAAAAGAATGGCCGATCCAAACGGCAAGGACAGAGACAACAACGGTAAAAAGCATGTATGCTAGGCCAATAAAAACCTCTGATCGCTCGACAAATACAGCGCTCTGTAGGCTCAGCAGGGAAAAGGATGTGAATCCTCCGCAAACACCCGTCGCCAGAAACGCGCGCCATCGACCGCTCAATGCTGCCGCAGCTAGAAAACCGACCACTCCAGAACCCAGTGCATTGACCAGCAATAAGCCCCACGTGCTTTCTATCGGGGATTGCACTATGGCCAGCCTGAGCAGCCCACCGAGACTGGTACCTAGGAAAACGGCGAGTGAATAAACGAGAAATTCGGGCCGTTTCATAGTAAGCTCAACCGGCTAAGGCTAAGCCAAGCCACGCAGCTCCCAGGCAAGCCATTGCCGAACCGCTAACGTTGGCCAGCGCAAGGGAAACTCGGTTGTTTTGCAGTAACACCAAAGTCTCGAGAGAAAAGGTTGATACTGTGGTGTAACCTCCCAAAAAACCGAACAGCACCACTTGATAAAGGAATTCCCCTCCTGGCCCGACAAAGCCTAAGGCCAAGGCGGCGGCCATTGAACCGGTGGTGTTGATCGCAAAAGTGGCCCACGGAAAAGACCCCGGCTGGCATGGGAAAACGTGCCCGATCGCAAAACGACACCATCCTCCCAACCCTGATGCGAGAGTGGTGAATACCATGACAAGGCCATCCATCTCGTTATCCGGTCGAAGGTGAGAGATGTTTTGTCCCTGCTGTCCGGACTTGGAGCCAGGAAGGCCTGCTGCTTAGGATGACTTGGAAGCGCGTTTTCTTACGTTCGCGTCCAGAATCTTTTTGCGCAGTCGCAATGCCGAAGGTGTGACTTCGACAAACTCGTCGTCCGCAATAAATTCCAGGGACCGCTCCAAGCTTAGTCGTACCGGCGGATCAAGCATGATGCCTTTTCCGTCACCTTGGCTACGCATGTTGGTCAGATGCTTGGCTTTGCAAGGGTTCACGATCAGATCGTCGGCCCGCGAGTTTTCGCCCACCAACATGCCTTCGTAAATGCTTTCGCCCGCGCCAACAAAAAGCGTGCCACGTTCTTGGGTGCTACTCAAGGCGTAGGCCGTGCTCACACCGGTCTCCATGGCCACCAGGGCTCCGCTCTTGCGGCTTACGATTTCACCCTTGAATTTAGTATACTCCTTAAAGATATGGCTCATGATGCCCATGCCTTTGGTCAGGTTAATCAGCTCCGTTTCAAAACCGATCAAACCACGAGTGGGCGCCAGCGCTTCCACCGAAACAGTGGTGGGATGGTGATGCATGTTGGTGACTTCACCTTTTCGCGCCGCTAAAGATTGTAAAACATCACCAAGATTCTCGGAGGGCACTTCCACATACACAATCTCAAGAGGTTCCAGCACGGCACCGTCTTCGCCTTCTTTAAAGATAACTGTTGGTCGAGAAACCAGCAGCTCAAAGCCTTCGCGACGCATGCTCTCCACCAGCACCGCAATCTGCATCTGCCCGCGTGCACTCACTGCAAACACGCCGGCCGTCTCGGTTTCTTCTACGGACAACGAAACATTGGTCCGCGTTTCCCGAATCAAACGCTCCCGAATGTGGCGAGCAGTGAGAAACTTTCCTTCTTTGCCGGCCATCGGACCGTCGTTCACCGCGATCCGCATTGAGATGGTTGGTGGATCAATGAGAGTGTATGGCAGGGGCGAAAGCTCTGGGTTGCTATTCAGGGTGTCTCCAATAAAAACTTCCTCAAATCCGGTCAGCCCGATAATATCACCCGCGTCGGCATCTTTGATGTCGATCCGCGCCAAGCCTTGATGGCCAAACAAAGCGCTCACCGTGCCTTTGAGCCGCGATCCATCAGTGCGGTGGAGGTGCAACACGTCACCCACCTTGACTTTTCCGCTGACGATCCGCCCTAGGGCGATTCGTCCCAGGTAGTCGCTGTAGTCAAGATTGGAGACCAGCATTTGAAACTCCGGACGATCTTCCACCCGTGGCGGTGGTACTTCGCGCACAATAGCTTCGAATAAAGGCGTCATATCCACCCGCTCATCTTCCAGCTCCTTCACGGCATAACCATCGCGTGCGCTAGCGTAAATGACCGGAAAATCCAGCTGCTCATCCGTGGCATGCAGTTCCAGGAACAATTCAAAAACCATGTCCAACACCGCATGGGGTCGAGCGTTTTCGCGGTCGATCTTATTGATCACCACCACGGCGCGCGCGCCGTTTTCCAGAGCTTTGCGCAGCACAAATTTGGTTTGCGCTTGGGGCCCGTCATGCGCGTCCACCAAAAGAAAAACCCCGTCGATCATCTTCATGATCCGCTCCACTTCCCCTCCGAAATCGGCGTGGCCTGGAGTATCAACGATGTTGATGTGATAACCGTTCCAATCGAAAGACGCGTTCTTGGCTTTAATGGTAATGCCTTTTTCGCGTTCCAAATCCATAGAATCCATCACCCGCTCTTCGACCTTTTGATTCGAGCGAAAAGTTCCGCTTTGACGCAATAGCGCATCCACCAAAGTCGTTTTGCCATGATCAACGTGGGCAATGATGGCGATGTTACGCATTTTGACCTTGTCCTTGGTATTCACGGGATCGGCTTGTGCGGGAAGGGTTGAGGTGCTCATAAGAGATGAAACGGGAGTGTGAGAGAATAGAAGCGACGCGAAAGTATCGGAACAGTGTGATCGCTTAGGTTGAGGGCGATCAAAACATTGCGGAAGGCCTTGCTTCACAAAACTCTGTGAAAGGCAAAAAGGCGACCTAGGAGGGGGACGCTACGAGCGGCTATTGTCCCACAGCCGCCCCATTCGTCAACCAGTAAGTTGGGCGGGGCGATTTATCCCTCGCTACGAGGCGTTGCTCCGCACGATCTGCTTTACCGAGCACAGGCGAGCGTTTTCGCAAATCCAGAGCTGCTGCTTACCGGGCTCGGCATCGCCGTGGGCCCTGATTCGCGGTTGCCCCATGTGGCTTAACCTCCCTGTGGGTCTACTCAACCGTAAACATCACACGAGAGGTTTTGCCGCCGAACGCAATGTTCATGCCATAAAGACCAGGATCGAGCTTGCTGCCATCCAGGGTATTGTCGAGTTTCACGGTCTTTTCTCCGTTCTGGTTAAGAATGATCTTGGTCTTCGCTGCGGCGTCCTCCGTAACTTCGCCCGTTTCCAGAACAGGGAAGACGTTAATGACGATCGATTCCCCTGCTCCTACAACCTCAATTTCGGCATTTGCTGGGACTGGGTCTTTTACTTTTGCAAATATAGCGAGCTCAGGATTCGTTTCTTCGATCACCGCAAGCTGACCATTGACCTTGACGTCAAACGGATAGATTGGGGCGCGGAGTTGCTCGGCGTTTAGAATCGGTGCACACAGACTGATTAAGAAAAGGCTTGGCTGCAGCAAAGGCATCAGGGTTTTTGTTGTCACGAAAGAAGATTCGTCTTCCCAGGTTCTCCGCGTCAATCCCATTATTGTTACAAAATCGCTCCGCTGGCCTGATGTGCTGCCTGATATTTTGGGACTCTCGGTAGTCATCGTATCGGCCATTCATCTTTATTGCCGAAACCCATTCCTCGAGTCGTGATATTTCACAACAGAGACCCATACGGGATCATCTGGCGTTGCGAAGCTCTCGCCGGCGAACCCGCGTAGTTTGCTTTTGCGGCCTTTCGCCGCTAAGGCAGGGGATGATGAAAGAACGTAAAGAGGGTAGGAAATTTTTGAAAAAACGGGCGCCGCGCATCGCCATGGTCTCGACCCATGGCTACGTCGCCGCGAGTGCCCCGCTTGGTGCGCCCGATACTGGGGGGCAAGTGGTGTTTGTTTTGGAGTTGTCCAAAAAATTGGCTCAGCTCGGCTATCAAGTCGATATTTGGACTCGACAATTTGAAGATCAAGCCGCCATCGAACCGGTGGATGACGGGGTGCAAATCATTCGCATGCCTTGCGGGGGTAAGGAGTTTATCCCTAAAGAGTATCTTTATAAAAAATTGCCGGAATGGGGCGAGAACGCTCTGCGCTTTATCCAAGAAAAAGGGTATCAATACCAATTCATCAATAGCCACTACTGGGATGCGGGTTTAGCCAGTCAACATCTAGCCGAAGTGTTGGATGTTCCGCACATTCATACGCCGCATTCGATTGGCAGCTGGAAGCTGGAACAAATGTCGCAGGATAGTGATCGCTCCACAGAAGAATTGGAGAGGCAATTTAATTTTTCTCGCCGGATCCATCATGAAACGAATTTATATCGCGAGTGTCAGATGGTGGTGGCGACGTCCCCGCCCCAATACGACCGGATCTTAAAGCAATACGAGGTGCCCAAGGCAAAGGTCAAAATGATCCCGCCCGGCTATGACGATAACCGGTTTTTCCCGATGAGCGAAGAGAGTCGGCAAGCGCTGCGACAACAGCATGGCTATGAAGGGGCGGTGATTGCTTCGATCGGTCGCTTGGCGCGGAATAAAGGGTTTGATCTGCTGGTGGATGCGTTTGCGGTGACCCATGCCCGCGAAAACCTCGCCCGGCTCCGGATTGCCTGTGGGGTGGAATCGTCTGACCCTGGAGATAACGAAATTTTTGCCGAGATGCAGGCAAAAGTGAAACAGCACGGTATTGAGGATGTGGTCAAGTTTGCGCCTTCTCTAGCTGACGAAGAAATGGCCGACTTTTACCGGATGGCCGATGTGTTTGCTTTATCGAGTCGCTATGAACCGTTTGGAATGACCGCGATCGAAGCGATGGCTTGTGGCACGCCCACTGTGGTCACCACGCATGGTGGGTTGTATCGGGCTATGGACTTTGGGCAGCACGCCCTCTATGCGGATACCCTGGATGCGCAGGAGTTTGGGGTGACCCTACTCCAAGTGCTGAAATATCCGCGCTTACGCCAGAGGCTGGCGCGTGAGGGAGCGCATCGGGTGCGGAGTTTGTTTACTTGGACCGGGATTGCCCAGCAATTGCTCAGTGCGGTCGAAGCAAGGACCTCGCCCACTTTCCAATTATCTGGTATTGAGGATGCTTACGGCTGAGCGGGCTCCGTGGCGGAAGGTTGGACCGCTTTCGTAGATTCTTCGGTAGGCGGGATATGCGCTGACGTGGTTTTCCAAAGCCGCATCGCTAAGCGCCCGAGTGCCCAGGTGAGCCCAAGAGAAAATAAAAGCCCCGAGATCCAGATGGCATGCCCTTGCCAACCGAGGTCGAGGGTGCCGCGCATCCATTGCACTCCAAGATCACCCAGGCTGCCAAGATACGCGTAGAGGAGAAGGCCGGGAGACTGGCCTATGGCAATCCAACCGAGGCAGGGCCAGAACTTAATGCAGGTTGCCCCATAAAGATAGTTGATGAGGCTAGTGGGGAAAAGGGGGTTAAGCTGACTGAGCACCACAATTTTGCCTCCTTCCTTAGCGATAGCTGTATCGAGAGAACTCCAACGTGGGGTGTGAAGAAAGCGTTTCTCGACAAAGCGCCTGGCATAACGGCGGGTGATGGTGATGGCCACCGCCGCGCCTAGGGTCGTGCCTAGCAAAACCAGCACCCAGCCTTGCCAGACTCCAAAAAGATACCCGGCTACCAGACTGATAATGCCTCCCGGTAGCAAGAGAACATTGACCAAGGCTAACGCAAAGGGAATGATTAGCAGGGCGAGAAACCCAAAGGACTGGGCTTTATGCTTGAGCTCCTCCGCCCAGGTGAGGAGGGGAAATTCTCGAGCCACCCAAATGATGCCAACAAGAAAAGCTGCCACGATGAGACCTTGCCCGACACGAACAGTTTGCCGAACGAGGTTACTTGCCGCAGGCACGGTGATGGGTGGGAGTGGCTCGTTCATGCTGGAGCAATGGGATAAAATCAGACGGGCAGGATCAGGAGCTTGAAAAAAAAATTTACAAAATTTGCCGAGCCAGCAGACGCCCCGACTAGCAAACGAAACAGTTGCTAAGTAAATAAAGCATAAGCATTAACGACGTTGTCCAATACGGGTTGAGGGCAAAAGCCAGTTAGAGTTCTCCCACAGGTTTGTAGGGCTTCGCAAGCTTGATTGTTGCAGAAAATCCAAGCCTAGCTCATACTGGATAGGTCCCATTCATGCAGTTTGTCCCTTAGTCCTCCCCTATGGGCGGTGTTTACGAGAAACCGAGAGAACACACCGGGCATGGTAGTGGGATTGCATCTCTGCGGGTGCCAAATTCCGTACTAAGTCTTTGTACGTCAACAACATGCAGAGTTCCCATGTCTTCCTGCTTTCCTTTAATGTCCCCAAACCAACCGCTTTTTCGCACTTCCAACTTCGTTCAATCCAGCTTTACACGAGAGCCGAAGTCCTCTCCACCACTCGAAAAAAAGGCTCTGGTGATTCACGAGCCCAGCCTGCTGGTGGTGGGGCCGGATAATCGGATTGTCACCGTTTTGGATTCTCATGAGATGCTGCCCGAAGCCAGTCTTCTAGGGCACCCGCTATCGGTGGCCGGCCTGAAGCTTACGCCTGATCAAGCTAAGGAAGGGATTCCCCTGCACGATCCGCAGCAGCTCAGCGAATCGAAGCTATATTCGGTGACGATTGAAGTCGGGCAGGAACGGACAGTTCATAGCGCCAGGGTGCGTCGTGTTCCCCTGAGCGCCTCAGCAAGTGGAGCGGGGCAGCTTTTAATGCTTTATCCAAGTGATGAGCACAAGTCAGAGGCGCTTGTGCAGAATGTTTCGGCAATGATCAATGAGTTGCTAAGCAACCGGCACGATTGCAACCTCGGCCCTTTGGATTTTTTGCGAAGACTCACAGAAACTTTCGGGGCGAATCATGCTTGGATCTGGCGTTTGGCCACTCGCTCCACGTTGATGGACGTAACCCCGCGCACCGAGGTGATGGGTGCTCACTATCCGCATCATGCGGTTTCATACTCAACCGATCCGGCTGCTTGGCTTGGTATGGCGCAGCAAGCTTTGGAACAAGAAAAAAAGGTCTCCTGCTTTCGAGGCCCCGCCCCGCACGCTGATCGACCGGGCACAATGGCCGATTACCTGTGTGTTCGATTACACGTTTTTGATTCAGCCGGTTGGTTGTTGATCATGGAGCGTGGTCAGAACGACCGTCCTTGGGCTCCGAGTGAGATCGAGGCCTTGGAGTCGACTCATCTCATATTGAGCCTTTTGTTTGAAGGCATCTTTATTAACATTCGCAACACCCAGACCAATCTGTACTTGGAGAACCTTTTGAGGGCAGCCGATATTGGGGTATTGTTTATCAGTCATCGCGAGGGGCGAGAAGTTGTGGAGCTGGTCAACGACCAGTTTTGTCACTTGTTCCGTGTGAATCGAGCCGACATCAACCGTAAAGGGCCGCAGAAGGTCGGAGAACTTTTCTCGGAGCAGCTCGGTAACAAACCTTATGAGGAAGGCTTGCTTAAGCAATTGTTAGATCATCCGGAGCTGCAACATACCGACGAGGTTTTTCTTAAAGCTGGAGAGCGGGTTTTACGACGTTTTTCGACTCCGGCTTATGACCGACTCGGTGCGATCATTGGGAGGATGTTTTTCTTTCGAGACATTACTCATGATAAAGAGATGGAAAGTCAGCTGGTCCACTCGCAAAAAATGGAGAGCATTGGCACCTTAGCGGGTGGGGTCGCGCACGACTTTAATAATTTGCTAACCACCATGCTCGGATACGCCGAGCTGAGTCGGTCGGAGCTTGAGCCGGAGCATCCGGTTGGGGAAAAGCTTCAACAGATCGAAAAAGCTGCACGCCGAGCCGCTGAGTTAACCCGGAATCTCCTGGCTTTCAGCCGGCGCACTCCCACCATGCTCCAGGTATTGAATTTGAGTCTTTTGGTACGCGACACGGCGGCCATGATTCGACTCGGGATTCCGAGCATTGTCGAAGTTACTTACAAGCTGGATGATGCTTTGCCCTGTGTGGAAGCGGATGAGACACAAATTCAGCAAGTGATCATGAATCTCCTCTTTAATGCCCGGGATGCTTTGCTCGACGAGAAAGGCAAAATTCAGGTAACCACCCGATCTTTCCTCTCGAAGTCAGACGGCGAGAACAGCCCCAGCGAGTATGTGGTTATTGATGTGGAGGACAGCGGAACGGGTATTCCAAGTGACGATTTGCACAGAATCTTTGAGCCGTTCTACACCACCAAGGAAGTGGGTAAAGGCACCGGGCTTGGTTTATCCATGGTCTACGGAATTATTAAACAGCATGGTGGCTTTATTGAGGTTTCGACCGCTCCCGGTGATGGTTCGGTGTTTTCTATCTTTTTGCCGGCCACAAAGAAACCCATGCCCGAAGCATTGATGCCGCCGGTTTCCATCGTCCGGGAGGAGGGCGTCGAAGAGGGCCGACGCGAGGTGCGCATCCTGGTGGTGGATGATGAAAAAGAACTCGCAGAGTTCTCGGCACTCACCCTTTCACGCACCTGCAAAGAGGTTGTGGTGGCCCATGATGGAGTGGAAGCGCTGAGCCTTTTCAAGGCAAACGCCAACTTTGATTTGGTGCTGTTAGACTTGACGATGCCACGAATGGGAGGGGTTGAGTGCTTTCAAGAGCTGCGCAAACTTGACCCCACTTTGCCAATCGTGGTTTGCAGCGGATACAGTGTGGAGGCAGGAGCTAAAGATCTTATTTCTCAGCCGGGAACAGCCTTCCTCCAGAAACCGTTCATGGCGGACGAATTGTTGCTGATCGTGGGCAAGACTTTAGACCAGAAGAGGTTGCGATCACCGTGAGCTTAGCCCAAAGTTGAGCTTCATGAGTTCTGATAATGTACCCGTAGTTTTGCCACCGCCCAAGAGACCATTGAAGGTGGTGGTTGCTTGTGGAGGAACAGGGGGCCACTTGTTTCCTGGTCTGGCCGTCGCGCAGGTTTTGCACGATCGCGGTCACGAACTCTTAATTTTCATCAGCGAGAAGCCTATCGATACATTGGCGGCAAAAGAGGCGGATCATTTTGAGTATCGACGGCTGGCTGCGATCGGGCTGCCGAAAGGCTTGTCTTGGCAGCATGTGATATTTTGGATGCGTTTGCAGGAGAGCATTGGGCAGTGTCAGAAAATTTATCGGGAGTTTCAACCCGATGCGATTTTGGGAATGGGCGGCTTTACATCCCTAGCGCCAGCCTGGGCGGGCCGTAGGCAAAAAAAACCGGTGCTTTTGCACGAGAGCAACGTCATTCCTGGCAAAGCCAACCGATTTGGAGCTCGATTTGCCACGCGGATCTTGGTCGGCTTTGAAGAATGTAAGAAAGCCTTTTCCAATCGTCCGGTCACAGTAACCGGAACACCGATTCGCGCGAAAGTAAAAAGGCGACCGGATCCAGAGGAGGCTTGGGATTTCTTTAAGTTACAACCTGATCGCCCGGTTCTTTTGGTGATGGGCGGCAGTCAAGGGGCCCATGGGGTAAACCAGTTGTTAGTCCGGATGCTTCCCAAGCTGGCTACCGAAGGATGGCAGGCCATCCATTTCACCGGAGCACAGGATGAACGGTTCGTCGCAGAAAATTACCGTCGAGCAGAGATGCCCGCGTTTGTAGCGGCGTTTTCTGATCGGGTGGAGCTGGCCTACGCAATCTCGCGAGTGGCCATTGCCCGTGCCGGAGCGGCAAGTTTAGCAGAGCTTTCTTATTGGGGCATTCCAACCACGCTAATCCCGTATCCGTTCGCGGCGGACGATCATCAGACCGTGAATGCCGAAATCGCAGTAGCCGCCGGTGGAGCATTTGCCGCTACCGAAGCTCAGACCAGCCCGGACGACCTTGTCCGAATGGTTCAGCAAATGCATGAAGCGGGCACCCATCATCGAATGAGTCAAAGCATGAAAAGTCTCTGCCCCGCCGATGCAGATTGGAACGTGGCACACGCAGTAGAAGAGGCGGCTGGATGAGTGCGACGCTTTCCCTGGAAGAACTGGCGACGTTTCTTAAAACCGGACGGCGAAGGATTCATCTTCTAGGCGTCGCTGGCTCCGGCATGAGCGGCTTAGCTGCGCTTTTCTTGGAGTTGGGGCATGAGGTGGCTGGCGCAGACCGTGCCACCACCAAAGAAACCGAGCGCTTAGAACGGTTAGGTCTAGAATTTCATTTGGAGCAGCGAGCCCGGTGGGTCCGACAAGCGGATTTGGTGATTTACTCTTCGGCGATTCGAGAGGCCCACCCAGCCATGCAGGAAGCCCGCCGGCTTGGTATCCCTTGTTTCCGACGAGCAGAAGCTTTGGCTGCGCTGCTGAGTCTGAAGTCCGGGATTGTGATCGCCGGGACTCACGGAAAAACAACAACCTCAGCCATGACCGCGCACCTTTTGCGTTGCGCGGATTTGAAGGCCTCGCATTATGTCGGAGCCGAAATTCCGATCTTAGGCACCAACGCCTCTTGGGATCGTGAAGGCGCATTCTTTGTAGCCGAGGGTGATGAAAGCGATGGCACCCTGGCACTTTACCATCCGGAACACTTGGTGGTCTTGAACATTGAGGCTGAGCATCTCGACTTTTATTCCGACCTATCTGCCATAGAAGACGTTTTTCGACAGGTGATGGGGCAGACGCATGGCACGATTTTTGTGTGCGCTGACGATCCGGTTGGCATGCGCTTGGCGAAGGACTTCAAAACGTATGTAAGCTTTGGTTTTGATCAGCAAGCCGACTACCGCGTCAGCGACATCACTACTGGCGCGTTCTGTAGCGAGTTTTCGCTGTGGCACCAGGGAGTGTTGCTGGGGCGCATTGAACTGGGTGTGCCCGGTCGGCACAATTGTAGCAATGCGTCCGCTGCCATAGCGGTGGCCTTAGAATGCGGTGCTTCATGGGACACCGTGCAAAAAGGTCTGAAAGAATTTCGCGGAGCCCGACGTCGCATGGAGGTCAAGTATCAGAGCGAGCGGTTTTTGGTAGTGGACGACTACGGGCATCACCCCACCGAAATACGGGCAACTCTTAACTCACTCGCTGATGCCGTGACTGGGCAGGTGCGGGTATTGTTTCAGCCGCATCGCTTTTCTCGGACCAAACTTTTGAGGGATGAATTTTCCAACGCGTTTGCTGAAGCGGATCAAGTTGCGGTGACACACATTTACCCGGCGAGTGAAGATCCGATCCCAGGCATTGATGCCCAATTTTTGGCGGCGGCCATACAGGAAAGCGGACACCCGGCTGTGGAGGCTTGTGGCGAGTTAGCGTTGGGGCGGTATGCCTTGGCGCGAAAGCTCAAAACAGGGGATCTTTTTCTTACCTTGGGTGCAGGGAATGTGCATGAGGAAGGCAAAGCTTTAGCACGAGATTTGTTGTTATGGGAGAAGTTGGCCGACCGCTTGGGCGAAGAACGGGTGCGACTTTATGAGCCGATGGCCAAGCACACCACTCTGCGCGTGGGCGGTCCGGCTCAGTTTTGGATCGAGCTGGACCGTGAGACGCAGCTCGCCGTAGCCTTGTCCTTTGCTGCTGAAGAAGGGTTACCCTGGATGGTGGTCGGACGGGGTTCTAATCTGCTGGTGCGGGACGGGGGAATTCCAGGATTGGTTTTGCGCCTGGATGGTGGCGAGTTTGAAGAAGTGGAAGTGGACGGCGACTTCATTCGCGCCGGAGCAGGAATTCGATTTAAACAGTTGGCTGCCCTGGCGAGAACATCCGGGTTAGCCGGGTTTGAGTGGATGGAAGGAATCCCCGGCTCCGTGGGTGGGGGTTTGCGAATGAATGCTGGGGCGATGGGTGTGGAGACTTTTAGTCAGATCGAGGTTGTAAGAACCATGGGCCTGGGAGGAAGGGTCTATGACCGGCGAGCCGAAGATCTGGAGGTGGGCTATCGCCAAGCGGCCAAGCTGGATAGTGAGATTGCCATGAGTGCGGTGTTTCGAGGGCAACCGGATAGAGAGGAGCAAATCCGCGAGCGAATGAACGAAATGTCCGGGAAACGAAAAAGTTCACAACCGGTCAGCTCAAGTGCTGGTTGTATTTTCAGAAATCCCGAGGCGATACCGGCGGGAAAACTTATCGAGGAGCTGGGCCTCAAAAACCAGGCCATTGGTGATGCCAGAATTTCGGAAGTACACGCCAATTTCATAGTAAATGATGGCCGGGCGAGTGCCAGAGATGTGTTAGAATTAATTGCTTTGGTCCAAGAAAAAGCCATGCGGGAAAGACAGATCAGTCTGCACCCCGAAGTAAGAATTGTGGGCATTGATACAGCTGTGTAGCTGGCCATGAGCATGTAGCGGAACTCGGAACGAGTTTCGGTGGGGGAATATCGCGCCTAGGCAAGAGGTGTCGAACCTATTGAAAAACGTTTTCCCAGACGTGAAGAGTGCCGCCGTAACCCCCAAGCTCATTGAGCAGTTCTTCGCATCGAGTGCGCCAGCGCTCTAGGTCGGGCGGACCAG
>DAIRSW010000004.1:0-46100 GCA_036804205.1 Verrucomicrobiia bacterium
TGTGCTTGGGTTTTTGCCATGAACGAGGAAGGCTCCATTCACCAGCCGCACGACAAGCTTTTTAAGTCGACCTTTTCGCATCCCGAGAATGCCAGGCCGCTTTTGTGTCATCACTTGCCGGATAAGCTGGTGGCTTCTCTCGATTGGGCCACTCTTGCCCTCAAGCCGGGTTCTTTTATCGATTCTCAGTTTCGATTGAGTGAAAGCGACTTGCTTTTTGCCGTGAAATCAAACTCCGGGCAGGTCCTGATTCACATTCTGTTTGAGCATCAGAAAAAGGATGATCCTGATCTGATGTTTCGATTGCTTCGTTACAAGACGCGGATTTGGGAAACGTTTTCCGGCCCACCGGGCAGCAAGCGGCCGATGATTGTTTCTGTTGTGCTAGCCCAGAACGCCACCCACTGGGAAGCGCCGCAGCAGTTTGCTGATCTTATCGATGTCACCGCAGGCGGAGAGAAGTTTGTGCCAGACTTTAGTTATGTGCTCATTCAATTGGCGGATCTGCCTTTTGATCATATCGCCGGAACCCCGGATGGAATTTTGGTGATGCGAACTTTCAAGGCCGAGGCGGGTAATGAGTTGTTAGCAGATGAACTGTGGGATACGGAGCTTTTTCGAAAGGCGAGTGCGCAAACCTTCGAGATGGTACTCGGCTACATGCTTTCGAGGAACATTGACAAAGCGGCCTTCAGCACTAAAATTACAGAAATTCAAGATGCGAATATTCGCGATAAAGCTATGACACTCGCTGAACAATTTAAAGAAGAAGGGCTGCAAAAAGGACTTGAGCAAGGACTCTTACGAGGCCGCGAAGAAGGCCGCGAAGAAGGTCGCGAGGAAGGCATGTTGATTGGACAGATCCGGAGTCTTCAAGAGATTTTGCACGAACCTTTAACGCCGGAAGAAGCGCTTTTCACAATGGATCGTGACGCCCTCCGCGACATGGTGAAAGAGCTTAAAGCCCGTTTTTGACCACAGCTTCTTCCAGCTGGGCACAGATAGGAGCCTTTGATTGATGGGCTAGGGTGTGCTTGGGTCTTTGCATGAACGTATTCGCGATAAAGCTATGACACTCGCTGAACAATTTAAAGAAGAAGGGCTGCAAAAAGGACTTGAGCAAGGACTCTTACGAGGCCGCGAAGAAGGCCGCGAAGAAGGTCGCGAGGAAGGCATGTTGATTGGACAGATCCGGAGTCTTCAAGAGATTTTGCACGAACCTTTAACGCCAGAAGAAGCGCTTTTCACAATGGATCGTGACGCCCTCCGCGAGATGGTGAAAGAGCTTAAAGCCCGTTTTTGACCACCTTTCCGTAGCGGCACAGGTAGGGGTTTATGCTTATCAAGCCCGCTGTGTGCTTTCGTCCGGCCAACGCCGGGACTCCAAATTGCCCGTTTTTTCAGCGCCGCACTCTTGGAGCTCTCCGGCCTTGCTGTCAGCGCTAGGACAAATGAAGTGTGCGAGGCCCAGCAATTCAGGTGGTGGCTTCATCCTGGAGAGCCAAAATATCTTGGATGGCTTGCTCGGGATCTTTGATCTGACCGCCCCAGGAGAGGATGCGAGCTTTAGCTCCGGCGGCCTCGGCTTGTTTAATGCGATGATCGCGCACGTAAAAGAGAGAGAGACTTGACCAAGCCAACTGATCCTGCGGCTGAAGTCTGACCGCGCTTAGTCCTGCCTCAATCGCCTCCGGATAACGTCCGAGTTTCATCAAAGTCATGGCAAACGCATGCCAGCCATCAAAATGGTCCGGCGCGGCAACAGTGATTTGTTGGAACTTCTCGGCCGCAGCGGCGAGGTCGCCGATCGCAACGTCCCCGCTGGCGTCGTCAAAGAGGGTTTCTAGATTTTCGGGTAGCTCCACAACGATATATCGTGCTTACTGCATGCCCAAGATTTCACGTCCCGCAGCGGAAATGAGTTCGGCGCTCCAAAGCGGTTCCCAGACCACATCGACGTTGGCTTCGGTGATGCTTGGGATGCTTTCGATTTTCATCTTGGCATCCTGAGCAATGCTTGGGCCCATCCCGCAGCCGGGTGCGGTGAGAGTCATGTCCACCTCAACCCGGTCGCCTTGCTCGCCGGGTTTGATTTCCATGCGATACACCAAACCGAGATCGACGATGTTCACTGGGATTTCCGGATCAAATACCGTTTTGAGTTGAGCCCAAACCTGATCCTCCAACGAGCCTTTTTGTGCTTCGGCCTCATGGGTATCGATGCTTAGGCCGAGGGCGTCGGCGTCGGAACCGTGGACGCGAAATAGGCCGGCTTGACTGGGAATGAGAACAGTAAAGGATCCGCCTAAACTTTGGGTGATGACTAGTTCTGCTCCGGCAGGAAGGTCGAAAGGATCGCCGCTCGGAATGCGAATGGCAGTGAGGGCACGATTGGTGGTGACGGTTGAGGCGTGTTCCATATAAAAAGCTTTGTTTGGGCTTTATACTATCAGAAATCTTGAGCTTGCCAAGGCTTTGGAGGGGCATGGGAATTGTTAGAACATGCCCCACAGCTTTCTCTGCATTTGGTGTTCGCACGTTCGCACAAAAGACCGCGCCAGCGTAATCACCCCCGGTTGGAAGCCGTGGCGCCGGCGTGACGTATGGCGAGCGTTATTTGGGGCAGCAGCATTGTCCACCGCCCCCATGGGGCGGTTCGTGTGTTGCGCAACCACCGGTGGCTTGCGCCACCGGCTACTACCCTTACGGCCCTGCCGGGCCAAGTACATTCCGCAAACAAACTGGCCAAGGGGCGAAATCTCATGAGCTGTTCGCACGCTACCAACTCTGCTGGGTGGTCTTTTGTCCAGCAACCAATCTGTTTGGGGGCTATCAACGCAACGTGTGACTCAGGGGGCAGCCGTGGAGCGGGGGCTTTGTGCTTCTTGGAGTGACTTTTCTCTTGTCGACACAGCGGATTGGCATGATAAAGAGCGCGTGTTAGGATTTTTTCAGCCCCGGTATCTACGCGAAGGGAAGATCGTGGTAAAAAGCGCTCGCAAGATTTTGCGGCATGAAAAAGATCGTCTTGGCGAGGAGAAATTGGCAAAACTGGAGCAGCAGGTTGATGCCTTGCAGGAAGCCGTCGCCTCAGGCAAGGCGGACGCCATTCAGAAGGCTCAAGCGCAGACGGAGAAGGCCTTTGCCAAAGTCCCTGGCGCTAAAGTCAGTGCTTGGAGGGAGAATGTGGAGGTTATCGTCGTGGCGGTGGTATTGGCTTTGGGTGTACGCACCTATCTTTTGCAGCCTTTTAAGATTCCGACCGGATCGATGCAGCCGACATTAAACGGAATCATTGGCACCCCGATGGAGGAGGACGAAGAGTTTCCGCCCGGGTGGCAACGGCTCGCCGAAGCAGCTTTTTTAGGAAGACAATATTTTGAGATCGTCAGCCGGAATGATGAGCATGTGGTGGAATTGCGTGAGCAACAGAAATTTCTTCTATTCACCGAGACTGAAATTATAACCACACGATCCCGTTATGTGGTGCCAGCTTCTAGTGCTGTGGTGGAACAGGACTTCGAGGTGAGACCGGGTAAAGCATTTCAGCCTGGGGAAATTATCGCGCGTGGCGCGGTGGATACAGGCGACCAGGTTTTGGTGGACAAGATCTCCTATCATTTTGTGCCGCCTCGCCGGAGTGAGGTGTTTGTCTTTCGTACCACCGCGATTCGTGGCATTCGGATTCCGGCTAATATGGGGGCGCAACATTATATTAAACGTTTGGCCGGTTTGCCGGGCGATAGCTTGCAGATTCAACCGCCGAATCTCCTGGTGAACGGGAGAATTGCCGAAGAGCAGGCTTTTCGGCGAGTCATGAGCCAGGAAGATGGTTATGTAGGATACTTTTTGGGAAGTAAAGGAGTAGGGCAACCGGAGCTGGGAGAGATGGGAGCCCAACGCTCATACCTCACTTCGGAGTTTGAACGCTTCACACTTCCGGAAGGCGAATACTTCGCGCTGGGGGACAATAGTAACCGGAGCTTTGATAGTCGTGGATGGGGCACTGTGCCTGAAAGAAATTTAGTGGGCCGGGGGATGATCGTCTATTATCCATTTAACAAGCACTGGGGATTGATCCAGTAGGCAGGGCGGCTGGTCTGGTCGCACGATGAGGGCACCATGATTGCTTGGATAGATTGGATCGACTGGACTGTCGAAACATGGATTGTACTGGTGGGATGGGGCTTGGTATTGATCGGGTATGTGGTCCTAATGCAGTTTCAAGGGGCATCACGCGCGTTCCAGCAAGGGCGGCGTTGCGTCCAGCGCTACACCATTTTGCAGTGGCTCCCGGGTTGGTTTGGTTTTTTTTATGTGCTGTGGGTTTACATCAAGGAAGGGTTGCTCCGTTGGTATGCGCAGGACCGGGTGGAACCACTGCTGCCGTGGGGGGAAGGATGGCAGGGATTGGATTGGTTGGGAGTTTGGGCGCCGGAGATGTTTTGGCTGGGCCTCGAAAAGTTGGCAGGCCTGTTTCATGTGGTGGCAACGCCAGGACCGTTGACTTTGTTTTTGGCGGCGTGGTTATTGACTCAGCCGGCTGGTCTAACCGTGGTGAAGCAGCTTTACACACGGTTTGGACGTTGGAGCTGGTGTTTCTATAGCGCGTTGTCCTTCGGATTGATTGGGGTGTTGCTGCGATGGTTTTACATCCTGCCACCGTCTTGGTGGCCGAGTGCGTTTTTCCAATCCAACTGGATGATGATTTTTGGGGTGCTCGAGATTTTCGCCCTGATGTTTGAGTATGCTTTGGCCTACGGGGTGCAACTGTACCTGATCTTGTTTGTGATCAACTGGATCAATGGTCGTGCGGCCCGGCCATCCGTGTTGACGGAACAATCCGCCCGGCGATGGGTGGCTTCTTTAATTTGGGTAGGTCCCTTGGCGCTTCTTGGAGCGAGTCTGGTCCAAGGCCTTTGGCTTATGGAAATGTTTGGAGTGCTGGCGGAGGGGGAAGCGGAACAGCTGGTGCCACGGGCTCGGGCGGTGTTAAGTTTAGTCGTTATTGCCGGTGCGAGTTTTCAGTGGCGCTTGCTGATGCTGGATACGCCTGTGACCAAGTTGGTTGCCCAAGAGCGTGTTTTAATCCGGCAACGCGGGGGAGAAGTCTTTTGGTTCATGCTGGTAGCAAGCTTGCACCTGGGCTTGTTGATTCTCCTTGAGACGACTGTGAATCAGAGCATCGGTGATTGGAATCTCGTAGCCCTACTGGTGCGGCTGGGCTTTGCTCTGGTCTGGGGCTGGCTTTTGGGGTGGTTGTTGGCAGCATGGATTTGTCTGCTGGCTGGAGGCCGCCTGTTCGGCAAGCATCGTCTGACCTACTAGTTTGCGGTGAGGAGCGACGTCGCTGGGCCGAAACTCGTTTCGAGTTCCTCTCCAGCATCTGGCCTATTCCTCGACGCTGGCGAGCCGGGTGAGCACGCTAAGGTCTTCTAATGTGGTGGTGTCACCGGAAATTGCGCTGCCGCTGGCGATTTCTTTGAGCAAGCGTCGCATGATTTTGCCACTGCGGGTTTTAGGCAGCGCTTCGGCAAAACGAACTTCGTCCGGTCGTGCAATAGGCCCAATCATTTGAGCCACATGTTTTCTGAGTTCCTGCTGCAGATCCTGAGTGGCTTTGACGCCTTGCTTCACGGTAACAAAAGCGACCACGCCTTGGCCTTTGATTTCGTCTGGCCGGCCTACTACGGCGGCTTCGGCTACGGCATGGTGACTGACTAAGGCGCTTTCAATTTCGCTGGTGCCGAGGCGGTGGCCGGCCACGTTAAGCACGTCATCAATCCGGCCCACGATCCAGAAGTTGCCGTCGG
Organism: Verrucomicrobiia bacterium; assembly: GCA_036804205.1. Lineage (GTDB taxonomy): Bacteria > Verrucomicrobiota > Verrucomicrobiia > Chthoniobacterales > CALDSX01 > DAIRSW01. The sequence continues at coordinate 5,814 of DAIRSW010000004.1, forward strand.
CATCGCGCCGGGCCCCGTCGCCAGTAAAATACCAGCCCGCAAATTCGCTCCAATAGGTTTTTTGAAAGCGTTCGGGGTCACCGTAAATGCCGCGGAGCATGCTGGGCCAGGGTTTGCGGATGACCAATTTGCCCCCGGTGTTGGGAGGAACTTCTTGGCCTTGATCATCCACCACCGCGACATCCACGCCAAAGAAAGGGAGAGTGGCGGTGCCTGGTTTGCATGGTGTGGCACCAGGTAGTGGGGTGATCATGATAGCCCCGGTTTCGGTTTGCCACCAGGTGTCCACAATGGGGCAGCGGCCTCCTCCGATGACTTGGTGATACCACATCCAGGCTTCCGGATTGATGGGTTCGCCCACGGTGCCCAAAAGCCTGAGCGAGCTGAGATCGTGTTTGGCCGGCCAATGGTCACCAGCTTTAATAAAGGCTCGGATGGCGGTGGGGGCGGTATAAAGAATATTGACCCCCCAGGACTCAACGAGTTGCCAGAAACGGTCTGGCTCCGGCCAGTTGGGCGCGCCTTCGTACATGAGCACGGTGGCCCCGTTGGAAAGCGGGCCGTAGACGAGGTAACTGTGCCCGGTAATCCAGCCTACGTCGGCGGTGCACCAGTAGACATCGTTTTCTTGAAGATCGAAAACCATTTGGCTGGTCATCGTAGCACCCAGAAGATAACCGGCACTGCTGTGAAGAATGCCTTTCGGTTTTCCGGTGGAACCGCTGGTGTAAAGGATGAAAAGTGGATGCTCACTATCGAGCTCTTCGGGCGGGCAGTTGGCGTCGACGTATTCAAGTTCGCGATGCCACCAGACATCGCGGCCTGGTTCAATATGGATATCGTTGTTGGCGCGTCGGAAGACCACCACTTTTTGTACGGCATGCTCGCCTTCAAGAGCATGATCAACGTTCTTTTTTAGGGGCACGATGGAGCCTCGACGATAGCCGCCGTCGGCGGTGATGATGAGTTTGGCCCCGCTGTCTTTCAGCCGGTCTTTGATGGCTTCGGAGCTGAAGCCTCCAAAAACCACGGAGTGCACTGCACCCAGGCGAGCACAAGCCAGCATGGCGATGGCGGCTTCGGGGATGAGCGGCATGTAGATTAAAACGCGATCGCCCTTTTGCAGACCTTGGCGTTTGAGCACATTGGCGAAGCGGCAGGTTTCGCGGTGCAATTGCTGGTAAGTGAGGGTGCGTTTTTCGCCTGGTTCACCTTCCCAGAGGATGGCGGCTTTGTTGCGGCGTTCGCCTAGGGCATGCCGATCGACGCAATTTGCGCACACATTGAGCTGACCTCCATCGAACCAGCGTGCATGAGGTGGCTGCCAGTCAAGGACACGTTCGAACGGCTTGAGCCAAGTGAGGTATTTCTCAGCTTGTTCTTTCCAAAAAGCCTCGGGCTCACCAAGGGAGCGCTGATGCGCTTGTTGGTAGTCAGAGAAGGAGTTGAGTCGCGCATTTTCCGCAAAGTCGGTAGGAGGAAGAAACACGCGATCTTCTTGAAGGTGGGATTCGATATTGTTCATAGGGGAAAAAAGGAATGAGAGTATGCAAACTAAGACCGGGGCTGTGCGCAAGACGCGAATACCTAAAAATAGAGGCGGTTTTCTAAGGAAAAAAAGGATTCGTTTTTGTGTCTGGCTTAATTTTGGGCCACGTTGTCGGATATGAAGCGTGTTTTAGTGATGTCTGCTAGTGCGGGAACGGGCCACGTGCGAGCTGCGGAGGCCTTGGTGAAGGCTTTTAGCAACGATCCACTTGTGGAGCGGGTGATCCACGAGGATGCGTTAAACTATACCAATACGTTTTTCCGCGATTTCTACTCTAAGTTTTACACTCAGCTGGTGCGGTTTGCGCCAGAGTTTCTTGGCTGGTGGTACGATGCCAGCGACGAGCCTTGGAAAACGGATCGAATGCGGATCGCACTGGATCGCTTGAACACCGGACCTTTGGTGAAAATGATTAAGCAGTTCGATCCTCACATTACGGTGTGCACCCATTTTATGCCGGCCGGCATTATGTCACACCTGATTGCTAAAGAGGTTTTAGAGGCGCATTTATCGATTGTGGTGACGGACATGGATTTTCATGCGATGTGGTTGTCCAGGGTGTTTCACCGATATTTTGTGGCTATTGATGAAACGCGAGCGCATTTGCAAGCTTTAGGACTTCCCCAAGAGCGTATTTCGGTAACAGGGATCCCGGTGGACCCTGTATTTGCGGAGCCAGTCGATGTGGAAAGTGCACGGAAATCGTATGGCTTGCAACCGGATCGTCCGACCCTCTTGGTGAGCGCAGGTGCTCTTGGGGTTAGCCCGGCGGAGTTTGTGGTCGAGCGCTTAAGGACCCTTAACGAAGCCTATCAGGTGGTGGTGGTTTGTGGCAAGAACCATGAGCTTCGGGACAAACTTCGGCAGGCTCACGCGGATGTGCATCCACGATTTTTAATCTTGGGTTACACCGACGAAATGCATGTGCTGATGAAAATGAGTGACCTCTACATTGGCAAGCCGGGTGGTCTGACCACGGCTGAGACCTTAGCCTGCGGCCTGCCCATGATCATTGTTGACCCTATACCCGGTCAAGAAGAACGTAACAGTGATCATCTTCTGGAGGACGGAGTGGCGGTTAAGTGCAACGAATACACAACAATCCCGTATAAGGTGGAGCGCTTGTTTGGGAATCCCGGCCGTTTGGAGGGTATGCGCCAACGCGCGAAAGCCCTTGGGCAGCCCAATGCAGCGACAAAAATCGCGCAGACCTTAATACATGATAAGCTGCCGCCTTTGACCTTTAGTAAGCAAGAAAGGGATAATATCGCACAACAAGCCTCGGGGGGAGATTAAAACGTGACATATGGCGGGCATGGAGCAGGAACAAACATTTTTTTGGGGGGTGAGCACCTCAGCCTATCAATCTGAGGGAGGCTATAACGGACCCGGACAGCCACACAATAACTGGGCTTTGGTGGAGAAGCAGGGGCGTGTCGAAACAACGGGTGCCACATCCGAGTTTTGGACTCGATATGAGGAGGATTTTCGGCACTGCCAGGATATGGGGCTGAACGCCTTCCGGCTTGGTTTAGAGTGGACCCGCTTGCAACCGGAACGCCCGGAATCCTTGGCGGATATTGAACAGACGGCCCTTGTTCAATATGCAAAGATGATTGCGAGTTGTCGTGACTTTGGGATGGAACCCATCGTGACCCTGCATCACTTCACCCACCCAGTTTGGCTGGGCTCGGATGCCTGGCTGGATTCCGCCACCGCGGGAGCGTTTGCCGAATTCGCAGTGGCGCTCATTCGGCAGTTGAATGACCAGCTGGAGAAGGCGCATCAACAAGAGCCGTTAAAGTATTTTATCACGATTAACGAGCCTAATATGTTGGCTTTGAACACCTATTTCGGGCGGCAATTTCCAAGTCAAACCCGGTCCGGCCCGAAGATTGTGATGAGGGCGTATGACACCCTTTTAAACGCTCATTTAAAGTGCTACCAGGGCTTGCATGCGCTTTATCGCAAGCAAGGATGGTCCACGCCGAAGATTAGTTTGAATACCTACTGTAGCGACTGTTACTGGAACGATCTTGTTCTTTGGCATTCCATTGATGCCCGACGGCGGGGTGTGAAGTTGGACGATGTGAGTGAATTCTTGCGCTTCGAGGCGCGGGAGTTCGATAAGAAATTTCGACGTGCTAAACTCCCCCTGAGTTGGAATTTGCCGCGTGTGTTTGGCACCTTCGTCCATCAAATAGGCAATGCCATCGGCAGAAAGCATTTTAAACCGTCCAATTTGCCGGAGAGTCTCAGAACTTTGTACGAGACCGAGGAAGAGGGGAGCTTTGATTTTGTGGGGCTCGATTATTACGATCCTTTTGTGTCGCACACCTTCCGTTTTCCAAGACTCTCGGATATCGAGCAGCGGCATCCAAGTTTTCGAGCTTGGATGATGAACGCGGTCACCAGCAAGTGGTGGGATTGGCGGGTGCTGCCGAAAGGCTTACACTTTTTTTGTCAAACCTACACAGACAGTTTACAGCGGCCCATTTTTATTGCCGAAAATGGCATGGCGCTAGCGCGACGGTGGAATAACCGCCCTATTAACCGTCGAGATGGCATGACTCGGAGCGAGTTTTTGCGGCTGCATGTGGCCGAGGTGTGCCGGATGCGCGCGGAGGAAATTCCGATCATGGGCTACATGCATTGGTCGCTTACCGATAATTATGAGTGGGGATCCTTTACACCACGCTTCGGTTTGTTTACCATTGATTACCATGTCAGTCGAGATCGCATTGCCTATGACCACTTGGAAGATTGTCCCTCAGAAACCTACCGGGGCTTGGTGGCCAATAGCTGCCGGCTTATGGAGGAGTGGAAAGAGGCCCACTAGCGTGCCAGGTATGTTTTGCCTCGTGGCAGCGTTCTTGCTGTCAGGGGCGTCAGCCCATGCTCAAGAGGAAGCCCTAGTTGAAGAGAAGGTCTACAGCGCTGATGATTTTGAAGGCTTGGTGGCCGCCGAGGGAACTCATGTTGCTGTGCAAGGACTCATCAGGGAGGTTGGACGTGATGCACAGTCGGGGACGGTTTTTTTGAACTTTGAGGGAGCTGGTCGCAATGGTTTTTATTGTTTGGTGTTTCCCAGGAATTTTATCAATTTTCCCGAAACAGACTTTGAATCGATCTATTCAAACCAATCCGCGGTGGTCACCGGAACGATCGCGATTCATCGGGGACAGCCTCAGATTATTCTAGAGAATCCAGAGCAGGTGAGTGTTGCTGAGTGAGGAAAAATTCCGGGCGGAAGCGCGTTCCCGGGTGGCCTCGACCAAATGGCTTGGAGGGCACGGATTCCTTTGTGAGTGCTCAGAGCTGCTTTCGTTTCCGCATACGCAAATAAAGATGAGATGAAGGAATAAGGAGGCAACGCAAAGAGCGTCGGCCACCAAGAGTGGGGCCAAGGTGAATACCAACCACGCGTAAACACTTCGATAAAGTCTGTATCGGCAAAACACGAGAAAGGTGTTGGCACGCTCCAGATTAGATGAATTTGTCGCCCTCCGTGAAGCCATTTCCAAAACTGCACACCGCTCGTGATGACCCAGAGGATGCCCTCATATACGTTAAACCACTGGTCGGACATCATCAGGAGAAGGTGGACTCGTCAGGTATACACAAAAAAAGCTCACCTTCCCGAGGGAAGGTGAGCTTAAATTGATTTTCAGTTCTTAGAAGACGAAACGGAGACCGGCACGTACCAAGGTGAAGTCGGTGTTTTCTTCGGTGAAGACATAACGTCCATCACTGAAAACGCCGACACCTGGTGTCACGCGATATTCGAATCCAGCACCGATGCCAGCACCAAACTGATCGATGGAGTCGGTCAAGAGACCAGCGGTTCCAAAGATGTAGGGAGCGAAGCAATCCATCGGGAAACGAACTTGCACCACGCCGCTCACGGAGTGGATGGGTTCGCTACCGAAAGCGAAGTATTCCAAACCAATACCAATTTGGGGAGTGGTGTAATAAATGAGGTCGACACCGCCAGCAAAGCCGTCGTCGTAGCCCAGAGCTTCATCATCAGCGAACGCATAACCGACAAAAAGACCGAGGGTGAATTCACCGCCATCAATACAGGGAGCGGGAATTGGGACCACAGGTTCTTTAAAGCCTTTGGTTGATTTGCTGAAAGGACCAGCTAGGGCCACGGAGCTTGCGACTGCGAAAAGGCAGAAGGAAGTAAGGAGTTTTTTCATACTGCTAAGAGTTTTTTAGGTTGATTAAGGAATTGGGTAAGCTTATTAAGGCTTAGGAATTGGAAAAGCTTCAGAATGTCTGGCGTAATGCCAAAAACTCAACGGAGGGCCTCGTAGGCGACAAAACCGTAGGCAAAATCCTGTCGTCAGAGTCGTTCCTTACCTTTCCAACCAATAACGCAGGGTCTGGCGCTTCCGCCCAAGCCACAGGTATCTTAAACCTGAAAGGCAAAGGACGCTCACGAAAAACCATGCAAGAATGTATAAACGACCGGGTTTGTTTAGTCAATATAATTTTTTTGAGGTCCTCCCCACTCCTCTGATGACGTGCGTACTTACCACTTTGTCACTTTGTCACTTTGTTTATATTGTCTATACAATGGCAATGGCAATGGCAATGGCTTTGATTGCAGCGTTGCCGATGGGTCAATGCGGCCAAAGAATCCTCCTAAAAGTTGAGTCCGGCGTAGCGCGGATGCGCAGTCAAAACGGCAAAGTTCCTTCATCTAAATTTTTTGTTGCAGAACGCTGGAATATTGCCATATTTGTTTTCCGCTAAAAGACCCATTCGTCCAGTGGCCTAGGACACCGCCCTTTCACGGCGGCGACACGGGTTCGAATCCCGTATGGGTCGCCACTTTCCTGCAAAAAGAACAGCAGCGGACTTGCGAGCCCTATTTGCGATCTACGGTATCCGTGGGCTTTGCCTTTCTTGAAAAGGATATAGGCTACCTCCCATGAGTGATTCCATCGTCATTGCAGCTTATCGCAACGAGGCGAAACAGCTTGAAGAAATAATTCTTCAAGCCATTGAGCGTGACTTAGAGTCGGTAGGGCAGTTTTTGTTTCGTCGGATGGAGCCATGCGATTTTGTCTCTACAGATTCCCAAACTCGATATGATGACTTACGCAAACAGCATCAGAAAACCAGCACTCTCATCCTCAATGGAGCGAAGTCGACCTGCCAAAAGCTTGTCTTGGCCGTCTCCCGACTTTCTCTCTTGGCGGCGAGTCTTAGGACGTATGAGCAATGCAAGCTCACACTTGAATCGCTCGAAAACAACCCTGCCGAGCTTGCGGAGATTCTTGCTGCGCATCTTGCCAGCGTCTCCCAGGAAGGAGTCAACTCCGAAAGACGAGTTCTGCCTTTCTATTCTTACAAGCAGCACAATACCGAACAGAGCGTGATAGAGTTTTTGGATGACCTTGAAGTGATGCTTAAGGCGACGCGTCAGGCTGCCCCGACAGAAAAGCTCGACTGGGGCCCGGTGCATTGGCTCAACGCACGAACTGGAGGTATTCCTCCTGCGAGTGTGTCTTTAATCTTGGGTTCAAAAGGAGCAGGAAAATCTTTGTTCGCGCAATCCGTTCTGCTGTCGGCGGTTGCCAAGGACCAAGCGGTCCATCTGATGAGCCTGCGCGACTCGGTCGAGTCGATTGCCAGAAGATTGCTTACGGCGGGCGCACAAATTGATCTGTCTACTGTGTCTAAAGGTATCTCTACAACGACTATGGAGAGCCTGATGAAAGTCAGTGTTTTGATCGCGGAAAAGTTGACCTCAAGCGAGCTGGTCGCGCCACATGCGAGCCTTTTGACACCGGTGGCCGAGCGGGCGCTTCATGAGCACGGATTCAAGCTTATCGTTATTGAGGATATCGACTCATGCCTGGCCAGAGACGGAAAGTCGCTCAACGAAATCGAACTGAGAAACGCGCTGCGGCAGCTTAGTGGATTGGCTAGAAGAACCGGCGTGCGGGTGGTGGTCACCTGCCATGCTGACATCGGCGATACCGTGGTGAGTCATTCGCACTGCGCAGATTATGTGTTTCACCTCCACCCACCTGAGTTGGGATCGCATGAATCTACTTATAGCTTGGAGATTCTCCGGAACGCGCTTGGCCCTCTTGGTAGCGTCAAGCTCATTTTGCAAGCCCGTTTGCAAGGCTTTTTTGAGTATATCGAAGGGAGCGTTTTCTAGCGAGCAAAGACATCGAGCCCGATTCTGAGCCGAGAGCCCTGAAGGTTTCTAGCTCCTCAATAGGATTAGAGTTGCGGCACGTTGCGCAATCGGTTCTCCCAGCGAGTGAGCAAATGCACCACAACATTTGTCCCAAACTTGTAGGTGGCAGCAAGAGTTTCTGGTTCCATATTTCGAAAGTAAATATTGCGTCGCTCCCACATGGAATGATTGATCGCCACGAGATTTCTGTTTTCATCGCGGCGCATGTCCACGGTGCCGTCGGCCATGAGGCCTATTTGCCACATGTCTCCGTACGAATTGGCAGTATAAATGACCGCAATCTCATCGTAGAACCTTAACACTTCGACAGGTTCCTGGTAGTAGTTGATCCCGGATGGTGCCTGCCGAATCTCCGGATAATAACCACCAGAAAATATCGGATGATTTGCTTCGAGAACCTCAAAATCCTTGTCACGGTCAGGCAGGACGCGACGCATTTCTCGGCGGAAAGCGATATCAAAGCGTGAACGCCGTCCGGGCAGGGAGCTGTCCCCCCAAATTGCACCTCCAGACATGATGTATTTGCGGAGGTTTTGTACTTCTTGATCGGTCAAAACAAAATCTCGTCGACCTGTAAAAAAAATGAAAGGCGGTTTGGCCTCAAAAATTGCGTCACTTGCCAGATCCAGAGGCACGGCGTCGGCTTTAGCATCGATTCTTTCGTTAGACCACTGCTTCATCACGTAAAGGAGGTTAGGCAAACTGCCTTTGACGACGCGATCATTGCGAACTTCCACCGTAGAGTTCCAGTCGCCGCCAGAGTATTTGGCGAGAAAAGCCGTGAACTCAAAGCGTCGTTGGCGAAGGCCTTGGCCGGATGTGCCGCCCCCAGTCCCGCCTTGCGCCCAGCTTCCCGTCATGGCCTGAATGTTACGTGCCACGTCCATGGGCATGGCACCGGGGGCTCCGGTCGGTGCTCGGGGCGTCGGAATGTTGGCAATGTCTGTCGGGGTAATGTTGGGGGAAGTGCCCGCAAACGAGGGCAAAACAAAATTTGACATGTTTGGGCTCACCGAAGTCAGGGCGTTCATGCTGGAAACCGGTGTGGGAGCTGAGGGAGCGACCACGGCAGGCGTAGCTGGGAGGTTTTGCAGCGGTTGGGCTTGCGGAACGCTTGCGGTTGGCGCGGATTCACCAGCCGGAGCAAACATGCCGCCCGGATCACCCCAAAATTCATTCTCCTCCAAGGCATTCTTGAAGAGAACAGCTCCACCAAGGCCAACCACGACCATTAAGTGGATCAGAAGCGAAACAGTAAAAAATCGAGAGTTACTCAGAGTGTGAGTAATCTTTTTGGTAAGTTCTTGTTTAGGCATAATCAGGGTGGGAAAAAAGATTTAAAAAGTCCAAAACGACTTTTTCACACCACAATAAACAACAAATTCTGCAGATGTGCAAGACCCCTTCAAGCCTGAATTCATTTGCACGCCAGCGCCTCCCACGCCAAGATGGTGATTCGATGTCGAAACTGTCGCCTTCAGCACCCCTGTCCACCCCTGTCGTCCCTTCGCCTGTGAAGGGATCGGGCCGGTCGGCCGTTTTCCCAACCTTGATGGACCGTTACATGTTGGCAAACTTTCTCTGGCCATTGGCTTTTTGCATCACAGGTTTTGTCGGGCTATGGGTGATCTTCGACTTTGGCCAAAGCGGGCTTGGACTGCTTGCTGACGAAGTGCCCTTTACAGAAATCCTGGGCTATTACCTGACTTTGCTTCCTGCGGTGGTTGTTTTGACGATGCCGCTCTCACTTCTTCTGGCTATTCTCTACTCGCTCACGCGCATGTCGCGACGCAATGAGATCATTAGCTTTCTCACTGCGGGGGTGAGCTTGCCCCGGATGGCGGCACCAATTTTTCTAGTAGGCGTCATTTTGAGTTTGGTCAGTTTTGGGTTGCACTACCGCCTCGCGCCTCGCGCCGAGAGTGTGGCTAAAGATGGGATCCAAGAATTTCGCGCGAGTGTTACTCAGACCCGCAGGATGTATGCCCACATCTTTCGCAACAACCAAGAAAATCGGCTTTGGTTCCTTCATCGAGTCCCGCTTGACGAAGGGCCAGCCCCACGATTCCGCGGCGTCCAGGTCATCCAACAGCATCCGGATCGTGGTGGGTTCACAAAGTATTATGCCCAGTTTGCGCATTATGATGTGAGCGAGCAGATGTGGGTCTTCCAGAGAGCCAAACGCATCGATTTGGATGCGGATGGCGGATTGGTTAGGGAAGAAGTTGTTCGCACGATACGAATTGGGGGATGGAGCGAACGGCCTTTTCATATCATGAGTTCTCAGCTGAAGGCAAGTGCCATGGGAGTGCCGGAGCTGCAAGATTACCTTGAGCAAAGCGCGGTCTTTACGCCCGCGCAATTGGCACCGTTCCGCACCCACCTCTGGTTTCGATTTGCCAATCCGTGGACCTGTTTTGCGGTGACTTTATTTGGGGTTCCCCTGGCTATTGTCTTTAACCGTCGGGGTATGCTAGGAAGCGTGGGCTGGGCTATTGCCATGTTTTTTCTGCTTTGGGTCACCAGCCAAATCGCGGTTGCTCTCGGTGAGGGGCAGCGTTTGCAGCCGGGCGTAGCGGCGTGGTTTGGTGTCAGCTTTTTCTCGTCGATCGGTCTGGTTCTCTTTTATTTCCGAGCCAACAACCGTGATTTTCCAACGCTTAGTAGGATACTGCGCCCCCTCCCAACCCCTGCGTCATGAGTCGGAAAACGAAAACAACCCAGACACTCTTGCAAACACTGAAAGGTGACTGGCCAATCAACCGACGGGCCATCCAGTGTTGCCTGACTGAAAAGGCTTTCGCAGAAGAAGATGTGTTTTACACGCTCCTGTTTGAGCGTGCCGAGGGCTTTGAAAGGCGCGACCTCAGCCAGGAAGGTTGGCAAAAGTTTCAAGCGGACCCGAGCTTTGAAGCGCCCTTTTCCTTTTGGCGTTCCCGCTTTAAAAAAGTGATCGCGGATGACCAGCCTCTCAGTGATCAGGATCGTTTCGAGACACTTTTTCGCGAACTGGCCGGTCAGCTTGATCCTGGTGCTCAGCGTGCCTGCTACGTGGTGGCATTGATGTTAGAGAGAAAAAAACGACTTCGGCAGGTCGACATCAAAGAGCGCGAAGATGGTCAGGTCATTTTGATTTACGAAAACCCGAGCACCAATGAGGTCTTTATGGTGCCTGACCCGGACCTGAAGCTAAACGAGCTTGAGCCGATTCAGCGTGAAGTCGCGGAACTTTTGGCGACCCTAGAGTAAACGGGTGAAAAGCCAGCAGGTTGTTGCTGGGGTTCCCCTGGGACCAGATAAGAGGCAGCCTCTATTCGAGCACCCAGCCGCCGCTGCCCTACGTGTCTCCTATGTCTCCAGCCAATAAGCTGCCGGGGTGGTGAGGAATTCGTCAATCGGTATGCCGTCGGCACCGACCAAGAGAGTGCGCAGTGGCTCAAATTCTCGGCGGAAGGCGGCCATCCCGCTCATCGGTCTCTGGATTCCGGCGCTTTTGACCTCGATTCCCACCAGCGTTTGTCCGCGTTGAAGAACGAAGTCGACCTCCAAGTTGCGATCTCTCCAATAAGCGACTTCGATCTGTGTGCCCAGTGTGCTGTTGAGAAGATGTGCTCCGATAGCAGACTCCACAAGTCGTCCCCAAAGAACAGATTTTAGGCGGGTCTTCTCAAAACCAATCCCCGAGGAGGCAGTCATTAGTGCCGTGTTTAAAACCTGAAGCTTGGGGCTAGAACCCCGCTGCCGGACTTTGCTTCCGGAAAACTTGGATAGGCCTGCCACCATTCCAGCCCCCTTTAATAAATGCAGGTAATGGGCCAGCGTTACCGTGTTGCCGGCATCAGTCAATTGGCCTGTCATTTTCTGAAAGGATAAAATTTGTCCTGAATAATCGCACGCAAGCTGGAAGAGACGCCGAAGAAGCGCAGGCTTATCCACTCTTGTCATTAGCAGAATATCGCGCGAGATGCTTGTCTCAATAAGCGAGTCAACCACGTAGCGCTGCCACCGCTCCGGTTCTGTGATCAAAGGCGCAGCCCCCGGATAGGCACCATAGTAGATAAATTGTTCTAAATTCCACCCGAAGGCTTCTTTCATTTCAGCAAAAGACCAGTGAGGTGCGGGGATAAGCTCAAATCGTCCTGCCAGGCTTTCCTAGAGTCCGCTTTGAATGAGAAGCGGAGAAGACCCTAGCAATAAAATCCGCAAAGGAATCTGCCTGTGGGTGTCGCTATCCCAGAGCTGTTTTACGGTTTCCGACCAGTCCGGAAGCTTTTGGATTTCATCCAGGACTAAGAGAGTTTCTCCTTTGCGAGCGTTCAGACGGCCGATTTCCCATTGCTGGGTGATCCCCAGTCCCGACCCTTGAGCGAGGGCTCGTCAGCAGAAGCATAATGGGTAAAGATGTCTATGCTTTCGATCACTTGCCGGGCCAAAGTTGTTTTGCCTACTTGACGGTGGTCCGGCCAACACCTGCATGAACCGTCGAGGTTCCTCGATTAAGCGGCGATGAAGCAGACGCTGGATGAATTTTCGAACCATGACTTACATTTTACTCAGTATACTGAGCAAAATAACTCATCGCGATGAGCAAATGGTTTTAGCGAGGGCTGGGGTCTGCTAAACCCCGGCAACCAGCTGAAGTGCGGATCCTTCTTCTACTCCAGAACCCAGGCGCCGCTGGCTGAAACTCTCCAGGAATGAAGCGCCTCTTGACCTCGCCCGCTGGAGCGCAGCGGCTGATTCGCGGCTAAGCGTGGGGACGAATCTGTGTCCGGGTCTCCCGGAGCTTGCGCCGAGGATGCTACGTCTGCTCGACGTGAGCTAGGTCTTGGCTCTGCGGAAGCAATGCGGGTTTCCTCCATGGCTTCAGTCGGTAGGGTTCCCCCGGCTGGTCGGCGGTTTCGCACCACCCAGCTTTGAGGTAAGGTACGCCACGCCAGGGGCAAGGAATTTTGCGATACCTCAACGGTAGCTCCGACACCTACTCGGTTGTATAAATCAATGACGTCGTCTGACCGCATCCGGATGCACCCAAAGCTTGAAGGGCGTCCGATCGATCTCTCAGCGTTGGTGCCGTGAATGTAGATCATCCGGTTGAATGCGTTCTGGTTTCTTGCCTCCAGACCCTCTAGCCATAAAATACGGCTTACGATCGGGTCGCGCCCTGGAGCGTTCGGGGCAAGAATTTCGCCGGTCGGACGACGAGCTTTCATAACAGCACCGGAAGGTAAGTTTCCGCCAATTTTTTTGGCGATTCGCAGCCGCCCAGTGGGAGTTGCGTAACTGCCTGGCTTATCGCCCAAACCAAACCGTGAGGTCGATATCGAATACATGGCCTCGGGCTTTCCATCGTACAAAAGCACCATGCGCTGATCCGGAACACTGACCAGCAGGCTACTGCGACTATCGACCCGACTCTGGCAACCAGACAAAACACTCACCAGGCCAAGGAGAATCATGGAACGCCTCGTGAAGTTTGAAAGCTTGGATTCAGATTGACGGGATGAGAATAGCATGATGCCTGTGGGTTTGTGGGTGTCGATTAAGCCGGAACGCTAATCTCTTCCGCTTCCGCAGCTCTTTTGGCAAGTGACTTTTGTCCCCAGAGCCCCCAGGAGCTGAATGAACAAAATGCCACATAACTGAAGCCGACCTGAAAAAGAGCCAGAAAAGGAATGGCCACAAATTGGTGGTTCAGGATTGCAAAACAAACCAGAACTGTAAAATAGACCGCAAGACCAACCTCTAGAAATGGCAGAATAGACTTGGATGCTGAGTATCTTAGGTTTTTCCAGGAGTCTTTAGGGCCTGAGATGGCATATTTAGCCGTTCGAGTGAACCCTGACTGTTGCCGAAAAACCGCTTCCAACACGGCTCGGGCGTTGTTTAAGCTCATGCCAATTCCCAAAGCCATAGCCAAAGGCAGCAAGGGAAGTTTTTTGTACCAAGTTTTCGGGTACAACGCCAATTGAGCGCAGAGATAAAATGCTCCCACCGAAAATGTGGCGACGAAGAAAATTGGCAGATCCAAAAACAAGATCCGGTCAATAGTCCACCCGCCAGGAGGTGCAGCAGGGTAGACCAAGAAACACAGGCACGCCAAAAGCAGATACGCAAAGTTGCTGGTTAAGTGAAAGGTGGCCTCCAATTTGACAGGAATGGAGACCCGGCTTTTCCACACTGCCGGCAAGATCTTTAAGCACGTTTGGATCGACCCCTTGGTCCAGCGATGCTGCTGCGCTTTGAAGCCATTCATGTCCACCGGTAATTCCGCCGGGGTTACAACGTGAGGCAGAAAAACAAATTTCCACCCGGCTAGCTGAGCACGATAGCTGATGTCTAAGTCCTCGGTGAGGGTGTCGTGATGCCACCCACCGGCTTGTTCAATACACTCGCGCCGCCAAATGCCCGCCGTTCCGTTAAAATTAAAAAATCGCCCTGTCCGGCTTCTAGCGGTTTGTTCTAGCAGGAGATGACCATCGAGATACATGGCCTGCAGTCGGGTCAATAAAGAATAGTTGTGGTTTAAATGTCCCCACCGGGTTTGGATGAGGCCCACTTGAGGATCGGTAAAAAAATCAATGGTTTTGCGCAAAAGATTAGGGGCAGGCACAAAATCGGCGTCCAGTATTAAAATGAACTCGCCGGTTGCTGTTTTGAGCCCATGCTCAAGTGCCCCTGCCTTAAAGCCGACCCGGTCAGCTCGCCAAATGTATTCTGCCTGCAATCCCGCAGCGCGCATCTCTTCCACCTTTTTCATGGCGATTTCACGAGTCTCGTCGGTGGAGTCGTCCAGCACCTGAATCTGCAAAAGCTCTTTCGGATAGTCCATTCGACTGACCACCTCCAAAAGGCGGTTCACCACATAGAGCTCATTATATATGGGGAGCTGCACGGTAATGGTGGGCAGCTGCTTGAACTTTCGCAATGGCAGCATGGGTTTTTTCCGAACTTGAAAGAAACACCAAAGAATCCAATACCGATGGAAGCCGTAAGCGCAGAGCCCCAGCAATACAAAGGTGTAACAAAACAGCCAAATCGTCCATCCAATGCCAAAATCCATATTATCAAGTGCCTCCGCGCGCTAGGCATGGAGCGGGTGCCGGTGCTTTTTTGTGAATGATTGAATAATCAACAAACAATACCGCTCGAATGCGGCGAGTCTGAATGAATCCCCACCCTTCGTCAAGCGTAAACGCTGAATGCGGCAAATTTTCCTGAACTTTATCCGAAAACAATTCGCTTAGGCTTCTCATATCACAGCGAGCCAGGATTTAGCATTATTCCTTCGCTTGACAAAGCTACCTACTGCCTATTCCCTAGCGCCTCTCGCCCAAAATTTGATTGGCGTCCCCCGACGTCCCGTGGCAGAATCCATGCCTTCTATTGCACCATGAATGACCTATCTAAATACCGTAATATCGGAATCTTTGCCCACGTTGATGCGGGCAAAACCACCACGACCGAGCGCATACTAAAGCTCACCGGCAAAATTCATAAAATCGGTGAGGTCCATGACGGGGCAGCTACGACAGATTTCATGGAGCAAGAGCAAGAGCGCGGCATCACCATTCAATCGGCAGCTACAACTTGCTTTTGGAAAGACTACCGCTTCAACATTATCGACACACCCGGACACGTGGACTTCACTATTGAAGTCTATCGCTCCTTAAAAGTGCTTGATGGCGGCATTGGGGTCTTCTGCGGCTCGGGTGGAGTGGAGCCACAATCCGAGACCAACTGGCGCTACGCTAACGAATCCGAAGTCGCGCGTGTCATCTACGTCAACAAACTCGACCGCATAGGTGCCGATTTTTATCGCGTGGTCAAACAAATCAAAGAAGTGCTTGCCGCCAAGCCCCTCATCATGGTGCTCCCCATCGGCGTTGAAGAGAACTTTAAAGGCATCGTCGATTTGCTCACCGAAAAAGCCTACGTCTGGGATGACTCCGGTCTTCCTGAAAACTTCACCATTGAGGAGGTGCCTGCCGACATGGTCGACCTAGTGAAAAAACACCGCGATGACATGATCGAAACCGCGGTTGAACAAGACGATGCGGTCATGGAGAAATACCTCGAAGGTGAAATGCCAGACGTCGACACCCTTAAGCGCTGCATTCGTAAAGGGACCATTGCTCTCGATTTTTTCCCAACCTATTGCGGATCTTCCTTTAAAAACAAAGGAGTGCAAAACGTGCTCGACGCCGTGGTAGACTTCCTGCCGGCCCCGACCGAAGTCAAGCCACAGCCAGAGGTTGATCTCGAAGGCAATGAAACAGGAGAGTTTGCGATCGTCGATCCAGACCGCCCACTGCGTGCTCTGGCCTTCAAAATCATGGACGACAAATTTGGGGCGCTCACCTTTATTCGCATTTACTCCGGTCGCTTGAGCAAAGGCACCAACGTTCTAAACACCTTCACAGGCAAAACCGAACGGGTCGGACGTCTGGTCCAAATGCACGCCGATTCCCGCGAAGAAATCGATAAAGCGCAGGCCGGTGATATCGTCGCCTTGGTCGGCTTAAAAAATGTGCAAACCGGCCATACCCTTTGCGATGAGGACCATCCGGCAACTTTAGAGCCCATGGTGTTTCCTGATCCTGTTATTTCTCTTGCGGTCCAGGCCAAAGATAAAGGTGCTAGCGAAAAACTTGGCGCTGCTCTTGGTAAGATGATCCGAGAAGACCCCTCTTTCCAGGTGGAAACGGATCAAGAAACCAACGAGACCATTCTTAAAGGAATGGGCGAGCTTCATCTCGATATTAAAGTCGACATCCTCAAGCGCACTCACGGTGTCGAAGTTGAGGTTGGCAAACCGCAAGTTGCCTATCGCGAAACGGTGACCCGCCAGGTCAGCGACACCTATGTGCACAAAAAACAAACTGGTGGTTCCGGCCAGTTTGCGAAAATTGATTACACTATCGAACCACTCGAACCCGGCGAAGGCTTCGTGTTCGAGTCCAAGGTTGTCGGTGGAAACGTGCCCAAAGAGTTTATTCCTGCGGTCGAAAAAGGCTTCCGCCTTTCCACTCAGAAGGGTGTTTTGGCCGGCTACCCATGCCTAGACTTTAAAGTCACCTTGGTCGATGGAGGATATCACCCGGTCGACTCCTCAGCCATCGCCTTTGAGGTCGCTGCGAGAACTGCCTACCGCCAATCCCTGCCCAAAGCCGGCCCTCAAATTCTTGAGCCGATCATGAAAGTCGATGTTTTCGTTCCAGAAGACTATATGGGTGACGTGATTGGAGACCTGAACCGTCGCCGTGGCATGATTCTCGGCCAAGAGCCCACCGCTACAGGTATCCGGGTTAAAGCCGAGGCACCGCTCCGTGATATGTTCGGCTACATTGGCGATCTTCGCACCATGACCTCCGGTCGCGGACAATTCACCATGGAATTTTCCCACTACTCAGCGTGCCCACGCAACATCTCCGACGAGGTGATCGCCTCCGCAGCAGCGCGTGCCGCAGCTAAAAAATAGAAACAAGCAGCGCAGCCACTCCCACAAAAACAAAAAACCGCCGTGGGCTAACAAGCCTACTTGGCGGTTTTTTTGTGGGCGGTTTTTTGGTGATCGTTTGAACTGGCTGATCCATCGGATCAGTCGGTTGGATCAGACTGGTCTTTCTTCCTGGGTGGCTGCCCCGCATGGACTCGAACCATGAATAACGCCTCCAAAGGGCGCTGTGTTACCATTACACCACAGGGCAATTTCTGGAGCACTAAAGTGCTGCAATTTCACGGCTTTGCAAGAGAAGTTTTTGCGAGCAGCCGCACCATGTGCGTTATTTGCACTTAGGAAAAAATGGCGGTCTCAACTTTGGAAAAAGCATTGCGTCTCGAGCGTAAAGAACTGGCTGGTAACACGCGTGGACACAGTGAAATCAAGCCAGCAGACCTCTTGCAGATGTATCGCGGCTTTCTCAGGACCGAGGAGCATCGCCTTAGATTAGCCCATCACGACGGAGCCCGCGGACGTCAACTGACGGAAGAACGTTGTCAGGTAATTGACGCGATGATGCGCGACATCTTTGAGCAAGCCATTCTTGAAAATGTGGGCGACGAGGGAGATGCGCCTCCCGTTACGCTGGTCGCCCTGGGCGGCTACGGACGCGGCGAGCTGAACCCTTACAGCGACATCGATGTCATGTTTCTTCATGCAGCCGGCGAGCGAAAACTTCCACCGGTCACCAACGCTATCATCACAAAGATCCTCTATCTGCTCTGGGACATCGGGTTCAAAGTCGGCCACTCCACTCGAACAGTTGCTGCGGTCATCAAACAGTGTAATCAGGACATGCTTACCAAAACCTCATTACTCGAGGCACGTTTGGTGGCTGGCGACAAACAACTCTTCCTCCGCATGGAGGACGAGTTTGAAAAACACTGCATCCGCCCGGTCAACCAAGCTAAAGCTTACATCAACTGGCGCTTGCTGAACCAAGCTGAGCGCCACGCCAAGCATGGTGGCACCGTTTTTGTTCAGGAGCCTAACATTAAAAACGGTTGCGGCGGTCTGCGTGACTACCAGAATCTTCTGTGGGTTTCGTATTTCCAGATGAACACCCGTTCGATGACTACTCTCGTCGAAAAGAAGATTCTCACCACCTCGGAACGACGTCTCCTCAAGGATGCTCACGACTTTCTGCTGCGAGTGCGGACCGAGCTTCATTACCTGAATAAACGAGCCAATGACCAGCTAACCCTGTTTCATCAGGCCCAAATCTCTACCCGGTTTGGTTACCCACAAAAGAACAACGCGGCGTGCACCGAAGCGTTTATGCGAGATTATTTTCGGCACGCTCGCAACATCTTTCTTATCTCCCGCGCGGTGTGTGAGCGTTTATCGATTCCCGTTCCAGGATTTCACACCAAACCCGGTCTGCTCGCCATTATGAGTCCCAACCGGATACGGGAAAAATTCGATGGGTTCTTTAGCGCCAACGGCCAAATATATTTCCAAAATCGGCAGATCTTTCATGACGACCCTTTTCGTCTCATGCGGGTGTTTTTACATGCTCAAAATCGTGGCCTTTCTCTGAGCGGCGAATTGCAACGCTTGATGCGTAGGAGACTTGATCTTGTCACTCGGAGTTTTCAATACGCTGCGCCCGTGCGCGAATCCTTCATGGCCATCTTATCCCACAAGGGACAAGTGGGCCGAATCCTCAGAATGATGCATGAAGTCGACTTTCTCGGTCGCTACCTCCCTGAGTTTGGAACTCTCACCTGTTTAGTCCAGCACGAATTTTTTCACGTCTACACCGCCGACGAACACACCCTTGTTTGTCTAGAAAAACTCGACGAACTCATCGATACCGAGCAATCGCGCGACACCATTTATCGTAAAATTTTCGAAGACATGGAAAGCCCCGAGCTTCTTTATCTCGGTTTGCTTCTGCATGATGTTGGAAAATCAACTCGGCAGCGTTCTCATGCGGAGGCCAGCGCCATGCTAGCCAACCGGGTGTGTCGACGCTTAGCTTTCTCGCCTGACCGCCGCCGTGCCGTCGTTTCTTTGGTGGATAATCATATTCTTTTGTCGCAAACCGCTCAGACCAGAAACTTGGATGACCCGGTCACGATCGAGTGGTTTGCGGAAGTGATACGAACTCGACACGATCTTGACCGGCTATTCCTCCTCACCATGGCTGATGCCAAAGGCACCACCGAACACGCTTGGAGTGATTGGAAAGAGACCTTGGCCAGGCACCTTTACACCGCTACGGGCAGCTTCTTGGAAGGAGGTCGCCATGAGCGCCGCTCCGTGGTTCGTCAAAATATTCAAGCGCTCGTTCGTAAAAAACTCCCGCGCGATTTTTCTGACGAAATCCAAGCCCACTTCGACTCAATGGAAGATCGATACTTCTACCACTACGAAGTCTCGGAAATCGTATCCCACTTGCGTTTGGTTCGGGAGTTTATTGCTCGACGCATGGAAGACCCAAGCTTTTGGCTCGGGGCAGCCACTGAGTGGAAAGCGTTCCCCGCGCAAGGTCATAGTATTTTTTCCTTGGTCACTTGGAATCGCCGAGCCCTGTTCCGAAGAATTGCCGGCTCATTCGCCGTGGCTCAAATTAACATCCTAAGCGCGGATATTTACACACGCAAAGACTCGTTGGTGCTCGACTTTTTTCGGGTGTGCACCACCCGCTGGGAGCCGGTCGATAATCCTCGCAGCATGGCTCTGGTTGAAAAGCATCTTCACGAATCTTTGCAGAACGAAGATGACCAACTCGCTTCGCTCATCGCCAAGGCCCAGGGAAAGCATTCGCCCCCGCTCTACGATTTCCCGACCAAGATCGCGATTATCAACGATTTGTCACCGGAATATACCCTGGTCGAAGTGCGCACACCAGACCGGCTCGGCTTACTTTATGATTTGCTAAAAACCTTTGACGAACTTGATATCGACATCGCCTTGAGCAGGATTACCACCGAGAAGGGTGCTGCATTGGACAGCTTCTATGTGACCACGCGGGGTGGTAAGAAAATTTCGACTGCCCAAGAAATAAGGCGGCTTCAGGAGGCGCTTTCCAAAAGCACCGCTCCCCAGACAGTGGAAGCGGCCGATCTCGCCTCTCTCCCGATGGAGTAAAGCTCGAAAGCTAAAAACCACGCGGACTAGCGACCCGCAGGAGCAGCGGCCGCGGGACTGGTCGCGTCGACCAGAAGTGGCCCCTGTGGTCGAACGAAAGCTGCGGATGTTAGCAGCTGCTGCAATGGTAGGCCAGGCTCATTGTAATCGGTCGGGCGTCGTAGATCTTTTCCTAGGGTTTGATCTTCAGGATGTCGGTCGGCTACGTGCACAGGAGTACCAATTCGAACCAAGTGGTAAAGCTTAGGTGCTACGTTGCGATGCACGCGGACGCAGCCGTGTGAACGAGGCTCCGGCCAAACCGCACCTTCATGAAAACCGTAAAGCGGTTTAAACTGCACCCAATAAGGCAGCGGGTGTCCAACGTAACGAAAACCGGAGCCAGGAGGTAGATCGCGGCGACCAGGAATCACGGTGTCACCTTTAACCCACAGGCCATAGGTGCCGGAGCGTTTTTCAATCTGTTTCACCTGCACACGAAAACGTCCTTTCGGAGTTCTGTGGGTCGACTTGCCAACACAAGCAGCCGTCACCAGAAGCGGTCGGTCGCCTTCCATCACATAGATCGCCTGGTTTTCTAAAGACAACTTCACCTCAACGTTATTGGGGTTGGTCGGTTTATATGCTACCACATCGTAGGGTTGTTCAAGCGTGGAGCAGGCTCCTAAAAGCAGCGCCGAAGCGCCTACAGCAAGTAGGGAGAGGAAAGAGAGAGAACGGTGGTTTTTCATAACGTGAGTGGCGAGAGGTTTGATGCTTGCAGAATAGGGCTCATTGTGGCTTGAGCAAGTAAAATTGCCTGACAACGCGTGTTACTCATTAACCGTCAGAGCCCTAGAAAAGCTTTACTTTCGACAGAAAATCGATAGTTGCTAGACTGATGAAAGTTTTAGTGACCGGCGGTGCCGGCTATATTGGCAGTATTTGTGTTGAATATCTTTTGGATGAAGGTCACGAAGTCGTGGTCTTTGACAACCTCAGTGAAGGCCATCGAAAAGCGGTGGACCAGCGCGCCGAGCTGGTTGAGGGCGATCTACGGGAGCAAGACATCATCGCTCAGGCCTTGTTAGAAACCACCCCGGACGCGGTCATGCATTTTGCCGCCAACGCTTTGGTGGGAGAGTCCATGAAAGCTCCCGAAAAATATTTTCGCAACAACCTTGTCTCCGGGATCAACCTGCTCGAAGGCATGTTGGGTGCCGGGGTCAAACGCATCGTCTTCAGCTCCACCTGCGCAACCTTCGGCACGCCAGATCGAGTGCCCATTGACGAAACTCTGCCTCAAAACCCCATCAATCCCTATGGCGAAACCAAGTTGATGTTCGAAAGAACGCTTCGTTGGTACGGCGAGCTGCACGGGTTTACCTTTGCGGCACTACGCTACTTTAATGCCGCCGGAGCCTCAGAAAAGCTTGGCGAAGATCATCGCATCGAGACTCATCTCATCCCGATTGTGCTGAAAGTCGCGCTCGGTCAGCGAGAGTCGGTCGATATTCTAGGGACCGACTATGACACGCCCGATGGGACTTGCGTACGTGACTACATTCACGTGAGAGATCTCGCTCAGGCCCATCTGTTGGCCCTTAACCTTGCTGAATCAGGCTACTTCAACTTAGGAACCGGCGGGGCAACGTCGGTCAGGGAAGTGATTGACACCTGCAAACGCGTTACAGGTAAAGACATCCCGGTGATCGAAAAACCGCGGCGGGCTGGTGATCCGGCCCGTCTCATTGCGGCTTCGGAAAAAGCTCGTCGCACCTTAGGTTGGCAGCCGGAATTCAGCGACATCGAATCCATCATTCAGAGCGCCTGGGCCTGGCACAAGAAGAACCCGCACGGCTACGGAGACTAATCCAGTGGCAGCATCCGGGTCCCACGCTCTAAAAAAACGAAAACCGGAACCCACTTAGCAAAGTCCACCCTTCGTATCGATCCCCCGACGAAAGCTGGGCGGTGCTATACTCAACCCCGAACTGCAGTTTAAGCTGATGTCCCTGCAAATGGTGGTTTAGGCCAACATAAACCGCCTGATAATCTTTGCCGCGTGTGGATGGAAGGTCCGGCGCTTCCCGGTCATAACGACTCGGAATGCTCAATGGCGCATCGCCTTGTCCAGTCACCCACTGATAGCGGGCCACCGCAAACCATCGCTCCGGAACCAAGGTGACCACCGGATACACAATCCCTCCGTAGACATCCGGAACTCCATCCAGGCCAACACCATAGAGCAGATCTGCTCGCCAACGCCAGGTTTCGAAACGCCCATCGTAAGACAATGTTGCCACCTGTTGATAAGGTCGGGTCGCGTTATTTTTGTTACTGGCCGTTTGAAAAGCGTAGTCAACCCTCAAACTTTGGCTGGGAGCAAATCGGCGTCCGATTCCACCATAAAAAACCGCACCCCCCTCAAAACTGGGCGTGTTCCAATCCGCATCCCGAGAGGCAGAATACACCCCTAAGCTGTAAAGCCAGTCCTGGTGGCTCCCGTCCCAAAGAACGCCCCACATCTTATCGTGAACAGCTTGTGGAAACAAGATAGAGCGCTCGACCGTGTCCAAGCTGTTCGATGCTTGCCACCACTCATTGGTAAGGCGGGTTTGCAGCCTCCCTAAATAGAGAGTGTTGTGAGGATTTGGTTTCCAGCGAAGCCGCACTTCCTCAACACTACGGATAAAGCGTCCGCCTCCTTCAAGGCCCAGGTTTAGATTAAAGTCGAAAATCCAATCACGAAAAAACACCGCCTGCATTCCAAGCCGAGCGCGACGGGTCTGCCAGTCGCGAGCCGTTCCAAAGTTCGAATCGAGGCTCCAAAAATTAAGATGATAACGCCCAATAAAAGCCACCTTTTGCAGCCAAGGATGCTCATCATCCTGGTGGAGAACCGGATAATCCCATAGGTGTTTCAGTTCGAATACCGGATCGGTGTCCGCGACAGCCCGTTGGCCGCTGAAAATCAAGTGTGAAGCGAGGACAAGGAGAAATAATTTACCATTCAAGAAAGACACAATGGATGTCTATATCGCATTAGCGAGGCTGTCTACTCCTTACTCGATTTTCTCAAAGGTTTTGGTCTGCCGCTTCCCCGAAGAGCCCCACCCTCGGCGGAGAATGACTTTTCTTTGAACCAAAGCTTCGCTTTGGTCTTTAACCATCCAGGGTCGCAACCTAACTCAGGCGGAAACGCCCAGCTAGGAGATTTGGATATTAAAGATCCCGACCAACCCAATGATGATCAGGTAGGCGGCGACGATATAATTCAGCAATTTCGGAAAAATGAGAATGCAAATCCCGTCGATGAGGGCGAACAGGTGGTGAAGTTGAATAACCATAAGCTCAAATAGCATACGGGTGGCATTTAGCAAGCCCAACATCTAGCGGACTACGATTCATCCTGTGCTTTGGAGAAATACGCTTTGGCATCGTCCAAGATGGCATAAAGGCAAGGAATCAGAATCAAGGTGATCAGCGTGGCAAAGCTCAGACCGAAGACGATTGCCTGCGCCATAGGAGCCAGAAATTGTTCCTGTCCGCTTGTGGTGCTCGCCAATCCCAAGAGTCCAGCCACCGTCGTGGCGGTGGTCAAAACGATTGGACGAAAACGGTGTTGGCCACTGACCATAATTGAGCGCCAGCGCATCAAACCATCAAGTCGACGTGGTTGTTCCCGGACATTCTCGATCTCGTCATCTGCGAACTGGTCGCGGCTATGCTGATGACGATAGCGATTCATAAAGTCCACAAACACCACCGAATTGTTTACCACAATGCCGGCCAAAGCGATCATGCCCATGATGCCCATGAGGCCCATGGGTTGTCCAATAAATATCAAGCCCGCGTAGACCCCCACAAACCCAAAGGGAATCACCGCCATGATGATAAGCGGCTGGAGAAACGAATTGGTAATCGTCGCGAGCAAGGTATAAATCAAGGCAATCGCGATAAGCCCCGCAAAAAGCATGGCTTGCATGCTACGCTGAGTATCTTCATTTTCACCAGCCAGATTAATGCGATACCCCGGCTGCTCTTCGAGCAGCTTTGTTACGAATTTTTCCAGCTCCTCGTTAACCGCTTGTGATGTGGTCAGCGAGGTGTCGACATCGGCCGATACCGTGATGACCCGGTCACGATTTAAGCGCTTAAAACGCGCAACTCCGGATGTGGCCACAATTTGAGCCACGCTATCCAAACGCGCTCCGCCCTGCGGCGTGTTTAGCCAAAAGCTCCGCAGCCAATCCGGGTCGTGGGCATACCGCTCGTCCATCTTCACACGCACCGTGATTTCGCTGTCGCCCCATCTCATGCTGGAGACCTCGGTGCCGCGAAATGCTGCTTGAAGATTCTGGGCAACTTCGGTTACGTCAAGACCGACCCGGTTGGCGCGGTCATCATCAATGACAATCTGAAATTCGGTCTTACCACGCGGCCAGTCGTTGCCGATATCCCTCACGCCGGCCACAGTTCGTAGGTGATCCTCCAGGCGGTCGGCAAGATTCAGCATGCCGTCAAGCTCGGGGCCTTGAATCTGCGCATTCACCGCTGCCCCCACCGGTGGCCCGCCCTGATCGGCTTCCACAATGATTTTGGTAAACAGCGGGAATTCGGCCACCAGATCCCGGAGGTCCGGCACAATCTCAGATGGACGTCGACATTCCGGATGTTGCTCATTAAGGTCGACCGTGATCATGGCAAGGTTACTGCCATACTCTAAAAGCTCGTTTGCAATGTCGAGCTTAGCTCCCACCCGAGAAATTATGGCAAGCACATCGGTTGAAGGCATGACCTCAATGATTCTGCGTTCCAAGTCAGCCACAGCCCGCGCACTTTCTTGAATGGTGGTGTCTGGCGGCATTTCGAGCTTGATCAGTACGTCATCAGCCCAATCTGTCGCGAACAGCCGGAAGGGGATCACGCCGTTGGCCACCGCAACGATCGAGCCAACCAATAAGGCCACAAACCCGGCAATGGCCGC
The DNA here is from genome assembly GCA_036804205.1 of Verrucomicrobiia bacterium. GTDB lineage: Bacteria > Verrucomicrobiota > Verrucomicrobiia > Chthoniobacterales > CALDSX01 > DAIRSW01. The sequence goes on from DAIRSW010000004.1 coordinate 31,153, forward strand.
GTATCGCCAGCGTAGACACACCTTAAGCAAATAAAGATACAACTCGGTGAGCCCTCGAAAAGCTCGCTCCGTGATGGCCCGAACCTCGCTGTAAGTCAACGAGACTTGCAGACACATCCAGTGAAATGGGTTATGCGTGCTCCTTAATCTAGTTCGAATGCTGGAAGTGCTTTCCGGCAAACGCACGAAATCGGAGATATGACTCGGCAACACCAGAAACGCTTGCACCAAAGAAAAAACTAAAGCACTAATCACCACCAAAGGTACGACGGATAAGAATTTGCCAATAATGCCTTCGCCCCAGATGAGGGGCAAAAACGCGGCCACCGTCGTGCTCACGCTGCCCACCACTGGCCAGAAGACTTCCTGCACACCCTCAATAGCGGCTCGCACAGGGGGTAAGCCCTCTTCATAACGTCGATACACATTTTCAGCGACCACAATGGCATCATCCACCACCATGCCCAAGGCCATGATCATGGCGAATAGACTTAGCATGTTGATGGAGGCACCCATGGCTTCCAGCACCAGAAAAGTTCCTGCGAATGAAACAGGCAGACCGATGGCCACGATGACAGCAAGTCGCCAGTTCAAAAGGAGGACAAGCAGGACGGCGACCAAGAGCAGGGCTTGAAAGCCGTTTTTCACCACCGTCTCGACCCTAGTCCGGATGAAGCGGGTGTTATCCTTGATCACCCGAGCGGTGAGTTCATCCGGCAACGCCTTCGTCGCCTCAAGAAATGCTGCTCGCGCGGCCTCAGCTGTTTTAATCGCATCCGCACTGCTGCTTTTGACGATGGTGTAGTTGATGGCCGGTTGCCCATTGAAGCGACCGAATCGTTCCGCGCGTGCCGTGGTTTCCTTGACGGTGGCGATATCCCGCAGGAGCACCAGGCCACCATCGCTTTGGCGCACCGGAAGAAATTCCAACTCCGAAGCATCTTGGACCTGGCCCAAAACACGAGCGACGCGTTGGCCTCCTAGCCCGTCCAGCCGACCGACTGCGGTGCTGATGTTGCGGCGTGCGACCATCTGACCAAGCTCGGGAAACGAGAGGCCCAAGCCACGCAACTTGATGGGGTCCACCTCGATCCACAATTCGCGATCTTGCAATCCATCCACCAAAACGTTGGACACTCCGCGAGCTTGTCGGAGCCGACGTTCAATAAAGTCCAGTTCTTCCCGGACGGTTCTTAGATCAAAATCCGGGGGATAACTGATTCCAAAAGTCACTAACGGTAACGGAATATCAAATTCTTCGACGATGGGATCCTCGGCCGAACTTGGTAGCTCGCCTTTGGCCAGGTCCACCGCCTGCCTCACTTCACTGAGGATAGGTTGCATGTCCGTGACCGACGGATCGATCTCGATAAAAATATTGGAAATGTTGTCTTCAGAGAAAGACAAAAGTCGGGAGACGTCCGAAACATCCGACAACTTGTCCTCAAGGGGAACCGTGATGGTCCGTTCGATGTCTTCGGGAACACTGGTCGTGGTGTCCACCGTAGTGATGGTGATAAAGTTGGTGCTGACGTCTGGAAAAAGATCGACGTTCAGCCGGAACGCGGCTGTGTAGATCCCTGCGCTTAGCAAGGTCAAAGTGAGCAGGTTAACCGCGACCCGGTTCTTAACGCTCCATCGTGCAAGTTGACTCATAGTGTTCGTCCTTCTTGCTAATTAAGGAATTACAATTTGCGCACCTTCGGACACTCCAGAAAAGACCGGATAAAATCCCTGCACCTCAGGCCCCAGCTGCACGGATTGAGGAGTGCCCTTTTTAGTCTCCGCGTCCCAAACAAAAATCTGCGCTTGAGCCCCACGAAAACCAACGGCAGATGCAGGCACGACCGGTAGGCCTTCAAATCGGGCCGTCTTGGCATGAACCCAAGCCGAAATACGAGCTGGCAGGTCTTCATCTTGTGCCGCTAAGCGTGCTTCAACCCGGAACAGACGAAGCTCAGGATTTGCGGCGCGTGCCACATGCACCACCTCCGCGCTTAGGTCTTGACCCGGACGAAGATCGGTTGTTAAAACGACCGGGGCTCCGACTGAAAACGTCTGCACTATGGTTTCGGGAACAAAAAAGACCACCCGATACTGGGACACATCAAGAAACTCATAGACCGGCTGAAAGGCATTCACCGCATCACCTTGGCTCACATGGCGCCGGTTCACCACACCTGCAAATGGAGCGCGAATTTTCGTGCGGCTGAGCCGCTCTTGTCCCAGCTGCACCTCAAGTTTGCTAAGTTGTTCCCGGGCTTCGGCCGCTGCGAGCTCCGTAGCGGCAGCGACATTACGCGCTTGCAAAGACTGGGCCTCTTGCCTTAAGCGTTGGTTCTCTTCGTAAGCCGCTTGCGCTGAGGCAAGCTCCATTTCGAAAATGGTAGGATCTAGCTCTAGGAGAACGTCATCTTGTTCCGCAACATGACCGACCTCAGCGTGGACTCGCAGCACTACGCCATTAACTTCTGCCGGTAGCGCGGCCTCAATCCAGGGCAAAATTTCGGCCGGGATGCGTTGTATTTGCTCAAGATTTTGCCGTGCCACTGTGTGCAACAAGGGCTCGGGCATTCGCAGTTCCTCGTTTTCCTCGGCCAAACGACGTTGCAGCTCGACATTGGCAAAATACCTTCCGACCGCCATAAAAGCAAGGGAAACAAAAAAACCAATAAAGACGATGCCTAAGATGGCACGCTTTCGTGAACGAGAAATCATAGTTGAGTTACGTTCGCTGATTACGCCAGGGTGAAACGAAAATCAAATTAAGAGGCACGGATTGTGACCCATTGGCTTGAACTTTTGCTAGAACGAACGTATAGAAAGGTGCGCGTGAAGAGGCCCTCGTAGTTCAACGGATAGAACGGAGGTTTCCTAAACCTTAAATCTGGGTTCGATTCCCGGCGGGGGCATTCTCGTGAGCCTGAAGTGAGCCTGAAGTATAACGATGGGGCGTAACTGGATGCCGCCAGCCATAACTGGATGCCGTTATGGCGTCGGCTATGACGTTATGGCGTCGGCTATGACGTTGTTTCGGCGGCTTCGGGTTGGCTTAGCTGGTTGTGCTCGAAGACCAGTTTGTCTCCGTCGCGTCGCACCGTGAGGGTTTCGCCAGGCTTCACGTTTCCCCGTAGCAATTCTTCGGCGAGCGGATCCTCAAGGTAACGCTCAACAGCACGGCGCATCGGGCGAGCTCCGTAAGCGGGATCATAACCTTTCTCAACCAGAAGATCTTTGGCCGTTTCATCAAGGCTTATGTGAATCTCTTTGGCACGAATCCGGGTGGTAACTTTTTCGACTTCTAGCTCCACGATTTCGATGAGATCTTTTCTGCTGAGAGTATGGAAGACAATCAAATCATCCAGGCGATTCAAAAATTCCGGTTTGAACACTCGCTTGGATTCTTCGAGAATCTTCGAGCGCATGCCTTCATAATCGTCATCAGCACCGGCGGCTCCAAAGCCAAGCGAGGTTTGGCGTTTGATGAGTTCGGCCCCGACGTTTGAGGTCATAATGATGATGGTGTTGCGGAAATCAACCTTACGCCCCAGCGAGTCGGTGACTTTTCCTTCCTCCAAAATTTGGAGGAGCAGGTGCATCACGTCAGGGTGCGCTTTCTCAATTTCGTCAAAGAGCACCACGGAGTAAGGGCGGCGCCGCACTGCTTCGGAGAGTTGTCCGCCTTCTTCATAACCAACGTAGCCGGGAGGCGAGCCAATCAAGCGGGAAGAAGTAAATTTTTCCATGTACTCAGACATATCAATTTGAATGAGGGCGTCACTGTCGCCGAACATAAATTCTGCGAGGCTCCGGGCTAAAAAGGTTTTACCAACCCCGGTCGGCCCGAGGAAAATGAACGAACCGATTGGGCGTTTGGGATCTTTAAGATCGGCCCTCGACCGGCGCAGAGCTTTGCTGATGGCCACCACCGCTTCGCTCTGTCCGATGACGTGGCTTTGCAATTCTTCTTCCATCTTCAGGAGTTTTTGGACTTCCTTCTGTTCCATGCGTTGTAAAGGCACTCCGGTCACTTTGGACACGATGGTCATGATGTCTTCTTCAGTGACCACGACTTCCTGTTCCTCGCGGATCTCACGCCATTCTTGCAAAGCTTTGTCGAGGCGCTCTTTGTTTTTCTTTTCCGAATCGCGTAGAGCAGCGGCTTTTTCAAAATCTTGCGCTTTGATGGCCGCTTCTTTTTGCTGACGAATTTCTTCGATCTCGTTCTCGATATCTTTGAAGTCCGGCGGACGGGTCATGGAATTAATGCGTGCGCGTGCGCCAGCTTCATCCATCATGTCGATGGCTTTATCGGGAAGAAAACGACCGGTGATGTAGCGTTCGGAAAGTTTCACTGCCGCCTCAAGCGCCTCATCGGTGAGACGTGCTTTGTGGTGCGCTTCATACTTAGGCCGCAAGCCTTTCAAAATAGCGATGGCGTCTTCGATGTTCGGCGCTTCGACTTTAATGGTTTGAAAGCGACGTTCCAGCGCGGCGTCTTTTTCAATGTATTTGCGGTATTCATTGAGGGTGGTCGCTCCGACGCATTGCAGTTCGCCTCGGCTCAAGGCCGGCTTGATAATGTTGGAGGCGTCCATGGCTCCTTCGGCTGAGCCGGCGCCCACGATGGTATGCAACTCATCAATGAACAGGATGACATTGCGGGCGCGTCGGATTTCGTCCATCACCGCTTTAATTCGCTCTTCGAATTGACCGCGGTATTTGGTGCCGGCGACCATCAAAGCGAGGTCCAGCGTGATCACGCGTTTGTCGCGAAGGATCTCGGGCACATTACCAACGGCGATTTCTTGAGCGAGACCCTCAGCAATAGCAGTTTTTCCAACGCCAGCTTCGCCAAGAAGAACCGGGTTGTTTTTGGTGCGGCGGCACAATATTTGAATGACCCTTTCGATCTCATTTTTCCGTCCGATCACCGGATCGAGATCGCCTTTTTTCGCTAACTCGGTCAGGTCCCGCCCGAAAGCACGCAAAGCGGGTGTTTTAACTTCTTTCTTTCCAGACCCGGCTGCCGCAGCTTCGACGCCCGGTTCGATTTCGCCTTCCATCGGAGTAAAGTTGGGATCGAGTTCCCGCAAAATCTCGTTGCGCGTGCGTTCGATGTCGACTTCTAAGGAGCGCAACACTCGAGCAGCGACGCCTTCCCCTTCACGTAGCAGACCCAAAAGAATGTGTTCGGTCCCCACGTAGCTGTGGTTGAGCGAGCGTGCTTCTTTTCCGGCCAGTGCCAGAACTTTTTTCACACGAGGGGTGTAGGGGATATTGCCTACCATTTTTGTTTCCGGTCCAGAGCCGACTTGCTTTTCAACCTCCATGCGGACCGTATCCAGATCGAGCCCCATTTTTTGCAGCACATTCACTGCGACGCCTTGCCCTAGCTTAATCAGCCCTAATAACAGGTGTTCGGTGCCCACATAGTTGTGGTTAAATCGCTCGGCTTCTTTCCGAGCGAGGGCCAAAACTTGCTGAGCGCGTGGGGTAAAATTATTCATCATCGTAGGGTGTTAGTTGGCGGGTAAGGCCAAGGTGTGCGACGAAATAAGATTTCGTACTATGTGGTAACATGGTCATGACTTCTATCGAATGCAAGCAGCTCTACTTAGTCAAAACTGGGAGTGAAGGGTTAAATGAGGCCGCTACGATTCTTCAGGTTGATCCTCGCTATTTTTGGCCTTTAAAGTTTGAGTGTCGGGAGCCTGTAAAGATTCAAATTTTTCTCGAACTAAATCCGCGCGCAAACGATCCCGTTGGTCGGCGGAAAGTTTTTTCGGCTGATAAAACTGGAGGTGCGCCGGCTGCGTATCGGTCACTAAATCCTCGAACAACAAACGGGTTTCGCGAGGGAAAAGACCGAGATCAACAGCGAGTTTAAGCGAGGAAAGCAAGTTGAGGGCTTCTTTCGAGGCAAGGCTATGCGCGTGTTTAAGAATGCCGAACGCGCGACCGATCTGGTCCTGAAGCATGGCCGGCTTCACATCCACCAAAGTCTCGCGAGCATTATTTTCGTGGTGCAACACCATATCAATCACCTTGCGCAGTCGCGCGAGAATTTCTTCCTCCGACTCGCCGAGCGTGGTTTGATTGGAGATTTGAAAAAGATTTCCCATGGCTTCGGTGCCTTCGCCATAGATGCCTCGCACCACCAAACCGAGTTTATTCACCGACTGCACCACCTGATTCATGCGATCCACCAGGACCAACCCGGGTAGGTGGAGCATGGCCGAAGCGCGCATACCGGTGCCGACATTCGTGGGGCAAGCGGTGAGGTAGCCCAGCTCCATATCAAAGGCGACCTGAACCAGATCTTCTAGCTCATCATCGGCCTTGTTGACCAATGAAAAGGCACCTTCCAAATCGAGACCCGGCCGGATGCCTTGCAGCCGGAGATGATCTTCTTCATTGATCATGATGCTCAGACTCAGCTCATCATTAATCGCAACACCGCTACCTGAGCCCTTCTGCTGCTGTTCGCGACTTATCAGGTGGCGTTCAACCAGGACCTGCTTTTGCAGTGGAGTAAGCTCCTGCATATCCACAACCAAAGGATCGGTCATTGAGCTGAGGTGGGCAACCTCGGGTTTGAGACGCTGCAAAATCTCAATCCGCTGAGCCTTGTTAGCCCAAAGTGGAAATGGTTTTCCAGTCAAGTTGCGTGCAAGCCTTACCCGGCTACTTACCACGATGCCCGCCGGTTGGGGCTCGCGACGATGCTCTAAGATGTCGACGAAATTCATGAGGCTTGGCCTCCGGTGGTTTCGGCATTCTCTGCTTCGATCTGTCGAATCTTGTCTCTCAGAATGGCGGCGTTTTCGTAATTCTCTTCTTGCACCGCTTTTTCTAAGTCCTGACGCAATCCATTCAGGCGTTGACTAAAGGCGTGCAGTTTTTCCACGCGACTCGGCCGTTTGCCGGTGTGTTGTAAACCTCGATGAACGCTTTTCAGCAGGGGCTGAACATGTTCGCGAAACACCTCATAGCAGTGCCCACAGCCGATGCGTCCGTCCCTTTTAAAATCAGCCACAGACAAGCCGCACTGGGGACAGCGTTCCACGGAGGCTTTGGTGTCGATCACTTGACTGGTCCCCAAGCCTTGTAACAAATCCAAAAAGGCAAAACTAGTCGGATCGGTGACACCTTTCTCTTTCGAGCAGGATTCGCACAGATTGACTTTGAACATCTTGCCATCCACAATCTGCGTCAAATAGAGGGTGGCGGTGTGAGATTTGCAAACGTCGCAGAGCATTTTTTTAAAGTGTAGAAGAGGAGGAGAAATCTAAGAAACTATACATCGAGAATTGGGAATACAAAACAAACCTGCTCACCGATTCTGGAGCAGGAACTCTCATAATACTTAACGCTACCGAAGGCTTGCTCAGTTGCTACTTTAAGCATTCCTATTCCAGCGAAATGGGGCTCGCACATCTCCGTAAACCACCCCTACCAGAAGCGGCGCTTGCACTGGGAGCCATAGGCGAACTTAGGCCAAGGCTAGACATTGCTGCCAGTCCACTTAAGCTTTTCTCGCAATACGTCGAAAAAGCCCGTGCTTGGTAACATGGCCAAAGGCAGCCTTTCGTCGGCGCGCCTCATCAAGAGTTGATCACCAGGTCGGATTTCAAGTCCCGGACAGCCGTCCACGGCAAGAGTGGCGCTTTGGTCGCTCCTTAAGGTCACCGCAATTTCACTTTCGTCCGGAATAATCAAACTCCGATTCGTCAACACATGCGGGCAGATCGGCGTTACCACAAACACACCTGCTTGCGGCGTCATGATCGGTCCCCCAGCAGCCAAGGCGTAGGCGGTTGACCCGGTCGGCGTGGCGAGAATCAAGCCATCCGCATAATATTCAGTGATCAATTCTCCTCCCACGCGAGCTTCAAGTCGGATGAGCTGAGAGGATAAGCCTCGGGAAATGACCACATCATTAAGTCCGCGCAGCTTTCGCAAGCTTTGTCCCATTCTCTGGTGCTCTACCAAAATGAAGGTGCGTGGACTTAAGACATACGAACGCTCCACCACCGCGCGCGTGGCTTGTTGGTAGTCTTCCCAGGGCAGGCAGGTGAGGAAACCGAGCGCTCCAAGGTTTAATCCAAACACCGCAGGCAGGTCGGCTCCCAGCTCGCTCACGGAGTTGAGTAGGGTTCCGTCTCCACCGAGCACCAGCAACACTTCGCAGTGCAAACCCATCTCGTGCAGGGTCATGGCTTCGGACTCAGCCACAAACACGCCATTCAGTTGACCCAAACGTTTGTCCAAATAAACGGGCATGCGCCCTGCCGCGACACTGCGCAGCTCGTCAACAATTGTTGCCACGGTTTCCCCCACCTCAGCTTTATCCAGCCGTGATGTTACTCCTACACCTTTTCGATCCATGCCATAAATTCGTGGTTACCATCCGTGCCTGGCAGCGAGCTTTCAACCACATCGCGCCAGTGAAGGGATACTTCTTTTTCGACAAAATCTCGTACTGAGTCAACCGCGGCTTGCCGATCTTCGAGCGAGCGCACCACCCCGCCTCGGGGGATTTTCTCCCGACCCAACTCAAATTGCGGCTTAACCAGGGCCAAAATCGACCCTCCCTCAGCCAGAATTCGAGCGACCGGGAGCAGAATCATTTTCAGGGAAATGAACGAAAGGTCCATGACTGCCCAGGTCGGCTCGGGCTCAAAATCTTCTTTGTTCAAGTATCGAGCATTGACCCCTTCCTGCACCACCACCCGCGAGTCCTCCCGGAGTTTCCAGTGCAACTGATTGTGACCGACATCCAGAGCATAAACCATCGTCGCTCCACGCTGAAGCAAGCAGTCAGTAAAGCCGCCGGTGCTGGCTCCTACATCCACACAAATCAACCCGGTCGGGTCGAGCTGCCAATGATCGAGTGCCCCGGCCAGTTTATAACCTCCGCGCCCCACATAGTCTTTGCCCACCGGGGCATGCACCTCCAAAAGTGCGTCTTCTCGCATGGAGCGTCCGGCTTTTTCTAGCTTCTCGTGACCACAAAAAACCCAGCCGGCCATGATGGCTGCTTGCGCCTTGCTACGGGTCTCAAGTAAACCGCGTTCGACCAAAAGTTGATCGAGCCGGACTTTGCGACGCGAGCTGCCCAGCGCTTCTTTGCTCAGTGATTCAGTGGGCATGATAGAATGTGAATAGGCAATGTCAGACTTTGCGGAAATAGTGACTCGTGCCTAGCGCCTCGACCGTTTCGCCAATGCGACGAAGCGCCAATGCGTACGCTGCGGTGCGCAAGGGAATTTGGTGTTCCTGGGCTAGATATTGGACTGCGGTAAATTGCTCTGCCATGCGAGCGTCGAGTGCTTCGTGCACGCGAGCTTCGCTCCAGCTTTCGCCGATCCGATTTTGCACCCACTCGTAGTAGCTGACCGTTACCCCACCCGCGTTGGCGAGAATGTCGGGGACCACCGTGCAACCACGCTTGGCAAGGATGGCGTCGGCGGCATCATCCGTGGGCCCATTGGCCAGCTCCACAATAGTATGCGCTTTGACCTGTCCTGCATTTTCGGAAGTAATGACGTCGCTCAGCGCGGCGGGAATGAGAATATCCACATCAAGGGTAAGCAGCTGCGCGTTGCTAATGCGCTCGGCAGCAGCGGTTTCACACACCGAGCCGCGACAATAAACGGTCTCCAGCTTGCGTGTTTCATTTTTGCGCGCGATCACACTGGGAATGTCAAGGCCGGCCGGGTTGTGGATGCCACCTTTTGAATCACTGACCGCCACGATCTTATAACCCGCTTCGTAAAGAAGTTGCGCCACCGCTTGCCCCGCATTGCCAAAGCCTTGAATGGCCACGGTAGTTTCGCTTGGTTTCCATCCGTGCTGTTTTTCCAACTGCTGAATGCAGATGTATCCCCCACGACCGGTGGCGGTGTCACGACCGCGACTGCCGCCGAGGCTGACCGGTTTGCCGGTGATGACTCCCGGGCTATGCTTGCCGGCCAGACGCGAGTATTCGTCGGTCATCCAACCCATAATGCGGGCGTTGGTATAGACATCCGGCGCAGGAATGTCAATTTCCGGTCCGATGACCGGAGCGATGCGAGCGATAAATTCTCGACTGAGTCGTTCCAGTTCCATCGGGGAAAGCAGATGGGGATCAACGATCACACCGCCCTTAGCCCCGCCGTATGGAAGGTCGAGCAAAGCACATTTGCAGGTCATCCAAAATGCGAGGGTCTTAATTTCGTCGAGATTGGCCTGCGGATGAAAGCGGATGCCACCCTTGCCGGGTCCGCGAAGGTCATTGTGGCGCACCCGATAACCTTCGAAAACCTTTAAGGTTCCGTCGTCCAAGCGGACTGGGATTGAAACACTTAACACCGCTTTGGGAACTTTGAGCCGCTCGATGACTTCCTCGTGGAGATTCGCGTATCGAGCGGCCACATCGAGCCGCTTCACCGCACGATGAAACATCTCAGGCTCGCTGGATGAATCTTCGCCGGTTGCGTTTTTGAGCAACTGAAGTTTGGATTGAGCCAGGTGCGGTGGTGTTTGGCTCAGCTTTTCATCGGAAGGAATTTTCATGGGCGAGTGAGCATGGTTGCGAGGAGCTGATCCGGTGGGCTTTTATGCTTTGAGCACTTCAATAAAGGCTTCTTGCGGAATGTTGACTTTCCCAATGGCTTTCATCCGTTTCTTGCCTTCTTTTTGTTTTTCTAGGAGCTTGCGTTTCCGGGTGATGTCGCCGCCATAGCATTTCGCGGTAACATTTTTCCGCATCGCCGAAATGGTTTCACGAGCGACGATTTTTCCGCCAACGGCCGCTTGAATGGCGACTTGGTAAAGCTGCGAAGGAATCACTTCTTTAAGTTTGCTCGCCAAAGCACGCCCGCGAGATTCCGCTTTGTCGCGATGCACAATGGTCGAAAACGCATCTACCGGCTCGTTGTTAACTAGCATATCGAGCTTTACCAACTTGGCGGCTTTATACCCGGCTTTCTCGTAGTCCATGGAACCGTAGCCGCGAGTCATGCTTTTAAGACGATCGTTAAAGTCCACCAAAATTTCGTTCAGGGGCAAAGTGGTATCGAGAAGCACCCGACGCGCATCTAAGGTTTCGATATGGCTGACCTCGCCACGTTTATCCATGATCAACTGCATCAGATCACCAATGTAGTCATTGGGACTAAGGATCGTCACCCGCACGACCGGCTCACGAATTTCGGCAATCACGCTCGGGTCAGGCAAGTGGGTTGGATTATCGACCATTTCCACTTCCCCATTGGTTCGTTCGACTTCGTAGACGACGCTGGGGTAGGTGGCAATAATGTCCATGTTGTATTCTCGACGCAGCCGTTCTTGAATGATCTCCATGTGGAGCAGGCCCAAGAAACCGCAGCGGAAGCCAAAGCCTAGAGCGGCTGAGCTCTCTTGCTGATACTGAAAGGCAGAGTCGTTAAGTCTAAGTTTTCCCAGAGCCAATTTTAAATGTTCAAAGTCCGAGGTGCTGATCGGATAAATGCCACTGTAGACCATGGGCTGAATCTCCTGAAACCCAGGGAGTAGATCGGTGGCCCCAAGACGAGCATGGGTGAGGGTGTCTCCAATTTTGACTTCGCTCGTGGTCTTAATGTTGGCAATCACGTAACCAACATGACCGGGGTTTAAGCTTTCTTGTGCAAGCGGTTTCGGCGTAAAAACGCCGATCTCTTTGACCTCATACTCGGTGCCACTGGCCATCAGCCGGACTTTGTCGCCAGCTTTAATTTCACCGCTCATCACCCGCACGTAAATGATGACGCCACGATAAATGTCAAAAACCGAATCAAAAATCAAGGCGCGCAGCTTCGTGTCTTCTGGTGGCTCGGGGCATGGAATCCGGGCGGCGATGGCTTCCAGCAACTCATCAATGCCCACCCCGGTTTTTGCGCTCACCAAAAGAGCGTCCTCAGCTGAAATGGCCAAAACATCTTCCAACTGCTTTTTTACCGTCGGAATGTCGGCATTGGGCAAGTCGATCTTGTTAATGACCGGAATAATGGTGAGCTTCTGTTTTTCCGCGAGATGCACGTTCGCTACGGTCTGAGCTTCCACACCTTGCGCAGCGTCCACGATGACCAAAGCTCCCTCGCATGCGGCTAGGCTGCGCGAGACTTCGTAGGCGAAGTCCACGTGGCCGGGCGTGTCTAGCAGGTTCAGTCGAAGCTCCTGACCGGAAGCATCTGTATACTTCATGGTGACAGGGTGGGCTTTAATGGTGATGCCGCGCTCACGTTCCAAATCCATGGAATCAAGCAGTTGCTCCTGCTTGTCCCGCTCGCTAATGGTGCCGGTGGAATCTAAAAGGCGATCAGAAAGCGTGGTTTTGCCATGATCAATGTGGGCGATAATGCAAAAATTGCGGATATGAGCGAGAGCCATAAGTGAGAGTTAAAGAGAGTTGTAAAAATGGAACCAAGGACGTCAAAGGCACCGAGCCGGTGGAGGCAACAGCGCAAAGCCAGAAGCGCCGTCTGCCGAGAAGCCGTTTCGTGGAGGCCTCAGTCCTCCTCCATGAACCAGGGAAAACTAGTCGCGATTTGAAAAAGACGGCTGCTTTTTCAGGCCGAGAACCTCCAAAAGTGAATCGTCGGCCTGGTTAGCCGGATTAGGCGCCGTTAGAAGTTTTGCCCCGTAGAAAATGGAGTTGGCACCCGCGTAGAGGCATAGCGCTTGACCTTCTTTGCTCAGCGAGGTGCGACCGGCCGAAAGACGAACTTTGGTGCTAGGAAACAGAATGCGAGTCACAGCAATCATGCGCACCAGTTCAAACACATCAACCGGAGCGTTGTCCTCCAGAGGGGTGCCGGGCATGGCCATGAGAGAGTTGATGGGAATGCTTTCTGGAGCAGGCCGAAACCCGGTGAGCACTTGAAGAAAACGAAGCCGATCCTGTCGGCTTTCGCCCAAGCCAAGAATGCCTCCGCAACACAGGGCCATTCCTGACCGTTGAACCGCCCCGATGGTGCTTAGACGATCTTCGTAAGTGTGGGTGCTTACAATATTGGGGTAATGCTCGGGAGAAGTGTCGAGATTGTGGTTGTATGCCGTGACGCCCGCATCTTTCAGGCAGGCCGCTTCTTCATCGCCCAATTCGCCTAAGGTCACGCAAACTTCCATTCCTAAGTCAGAAACCCGGCGAACAATGTCCAAGACTTGATCAAACTTCGCGTCGCCTTTTCGAACACCTTTCCAAGCTGCCCCCATGCAAAACCTGGTCGACCCCGTTTCTTTGGCCTGCTGCGCCGCTGCGTAGACCGTTTCAACTCCCACTAACGTCTCGCGCTCGACGCCGGTGCTGTAGTGGGCGCTTTGCGAACAGTATGAGCAGTCCTCGCTGCATCCACCGGTCTTAATGCTCATCAGAGTGCATAGCTGAACTTCCTCCGCCGCCCAATTTTCCTGGTGCACCCGGTGCGCCTTTTCGATCAAAGGAAACAGCGGCGTTTCATAAAGGGCCTCGATTTGTTCAAGTGGTAAAAGAGCGGGCTGGACAGCAGTGGACATCATATCTTGGCTGAAACATGACACAAATAATCTCGGTGCCAATGGGCTAAGCCAAGAAAAGTAGCTGGCCAAGCAGCTTGAGCGGAGGTGAGCGCGCAGTTCTTAAATCGGCAGCTGATGACTTTCTGGCTGAAAGGTGACTTCGTTTAGCGCCAAGTGCGCTGGCATTTCCAAACCCCAGCACAAAGCTTCGGCGGCGGTCTCAGCAGAGATCATCTTATCACGCTGCACACCCATGCCGAGGTCGTCCCAGAAAGGCGTGTCCACGCCGCCCAGATGATATAAGCCAAAATGGATACCCTGCCGTTGATATTCCTGGGCCAGCGCTTTGATGAACCCGGTGACCGCAAACTTCGTGGCAATGTAAACCGAAGCGTTTTTCATCACCGCTTTTCCTAAGATACCAGGCACGGTGAGGAAACGTCCGCGTTTGGCTTCGGCCATGATGCGGCACGCGTGTTGCGCGACTAAAAAGGTGCCTCGCACATTGATGTTGCTCACGCGCAGAAACTCCGCATCGGTGGTGTCGGCCAAGGGTTTGATGAGGCCTTGGCCGGCCAGATGAACCACGGCATCAAATGGCGCTGCTTTTTCGAAAAACTGATGCACCTGCTCGGGATTGGTCAGATCCGCTGATTGAGTTAAGGCGACCTGATCCTGGGGCAAGGACTCGGCTAGTTCGCTGAGTTTTTTTTGAGACCGCCCAGTTAAGAGAAGTTCGAATCCTTTTTCTGCAAGCTTGTGAGAAAGGGCTTGACCGATTCCTCCCGTTGCACCTGTAATAACAACACGTTGTGACATGCACGCGTTACGGCACTCGCGACATATTCGGATGAGCCCAGATTTTTGATGAGGCGCTTATTCGTCGAAAAGCGCGACCAAATTGTCGTCAAGCCTTAAGTCGAGAAGGACCCACGATTCCTCGCGTTGATAAAAATAAAAGCGCCAACGCAAGGGCGCTTTTTTGCCCAGAGAAATATGGGTTAGCCGGATAAACGAGGGGCTGGCCTGCTCCGACCGGACCAACTCAAACCCCGTAACCGCGCCAAAACCATCCAAGGCCTCACGAAAGCTTTCTCGAAGTGCCCGGCTTGATTCTGCGTCGGCGAGGATAGGTGACTCAACCAACAAAGCTTCGAAGGCAGCCAAGTGGTCATCGTTGGCCATGTTTTCAACAAAACCGTCCAGCAGCACTTGGACTCCGTCTGGGACGGGAGCTTGCTGAAGCCCAGCCGGACAGCACGGGCACGAGCCCTTGCAGTCCTCGCTGCAATCGCTGCAATCGCTGCAAGGCGACTTTTCTTCCTCCTCCGCCAGTACGGGAACCGAAAGAGCCCACACAAAAAGAAGCACGAAACGAAAAGGCAAAGGTAAGATCATAAGTTGCAGCCTCAAGGCACATCAAGCCAATGGCAAGTTGAAAG
>DAIRSW010000005.1:0-40279 GCA_036804205.1 Verrucomicrobiia bacterium
TTGCTCACCCGAGGCTTCAATAAGACTTTCGTCAGCTGTGGAAAGCGCACGGCCTTGTGAAACGACCGGAGCCATTTGGTACAGTAATAGCGCCACTGCTGCCGGCCCGATAAGGAGGGTCATTGCCGAACTCCAAGCCCGCCGCGCGTTGCTGCTGGTGGCCCCCCCGATTTGAGCTCCCACCCAGCAGGCCAGAGCGAGAACGAAGTAGGCGCCAAGCGCGACGATGACCGCATCCGGACCACGTTGGCGTCCCAGAATCCATACAAGCCAGATCACGGTGAGGAGGAGCAGGAAGCCCATGAATTGTTTGACGCTTTCCATCCATGCACCCGGTCGGGGTAGTAACTTGATCCAGGCGGGGTTCATGGAAAGAAACAGATACGGTAAGCTCATTCCCAGTGCCACGCTGCCAAAAATCATCCAGATGACCACCGGCGGTTGCGAGACCGCAAAACCGACCGAGGCACCAAGGAAAGGTGCGGTGCAGGCCGAGCCTAGGATGGTGGCAAGAATTCCGTGCAGGTAAGTTCCGGTGTAACCGGTTTGTTTCGTCATTGAGTCTAAAGCATTCATCGCTTTGCCGGGAAGCACGATTTCAAAGACTCCGAACATATTCAGGGCAAAAAGCACCAAGACGGCCCCGAAGATCGTGACCCACCATGGATCTTGCAGCTGGAAACCCCAGTTCAAACTTTGACCGGCTAAAGAGAGACCGGTGGCCAGGAGTGCCATGAGAGCAAACCAAGTAAAAATCCCGGCCACAAAAGCTAAGCCAAAGCGAAAAATGCGAATGCGCGACTCACCGGCTTGCTCAATAAAGCCAAAGATCTTGAGGGATATCACCGGAAGGACACACGGCATCACATTGAGAATCAGTCCTCCGAAAATTCCATAGAGCAGTGCTTGCCAAAGAGCGATGGTGGCGCTGCTGCCTCCTAGACCTACGAAAGCGGGTACTTCTGCGGCGGCACCTTCGCTGCTGCTTGGCACGGAAGCCGCTTCGGCTTTGTCGGACGACTTCGCCACGTAGTATGCGACCGGTGGCTGGTCTGGTGCAGTTACCAAAAGCACTCCAGGCAGCGAGCTGGGGCCATCAGGGCCAGCATTGAAGGCGATTGAGTAGGTGTGGTCTTGTGGATCCACAGTGCGTGCAGGTTGCAGGACCACCCCTTCAACCGGTCGAGGAAAAAATTCTGTTTCCGAGTTTTCAAGGACTCCGGTAAACTGAACCTGGATACCCCCTTCATTTTTGGTCCAGTTTGCTTGCAGGTCACTCGGCCACACCCGCGGTAAGCGACGTTCAAACTCGTTCCAAGTGGCCTGGTCAAATTCCTGGGTGGCATCTGTTTGTAGGGCGTCAATAATCGGCAGGGTCAGCTGCAAATCGGCACTGCCGGGTAGGCATATTTCTTCACACACCAGCCAAGTAGCCTTGGCTTTGAGAGTCACTGCTTCTGCAGAAAACCCGTCCGGGACCTTGAGGTTGAAGAAAAGCAGAACCTCGTCTTCGTAGGCGTAGCTGGTGATGTCTCCCCCACCGACCAGTTTTTGGGGGTATGGCCACTCAAACTCAGTGGTTTCGAAACCCTCAGGGAGATCCCATTTCAAACTGGTGGGGAGCCCAGCGTCGCCAGGGTTCTCCCAGTAGGTGTGCCAATGCGGGGCCATGCGGAGGTAAAGCGCAAGGCGATGCGTTTCGCCCGGGACAAGGCCAGTGTGGGGTGTCACTAGTCTGGCTTGCACCAGTCTTTGTCCTTCATAAACTTGGGCGAAACCAGAATTGCAAAGTAAGGTCGCGGTGATGACTCCGCTGAGGAGAAAAGTGAGGGCTTTGAGGCAAATTTTAGAGAGTAATGGCATAAAAGGGTGTCGCTTTTGCTTAGAAGCGTGTATCTCGTCTTGGAAGTTAGGTAAATGAATCAAGCGGGTGGAACTTTGGCAAAGTAACGAATTGTAGGAGCAGTCCGGATTGTCAGACCCTGACCAAAGTTCCCATTGTTTTGCTATTTTTCAAACTTCCGACGATATGACGTGTATGAAGGTTGTTTTATTCGATGCTAAAAAATTCGACGAGGAAAGTTTCTCCCGAGAAAACGGTAAGTTTGGGTTCGACCTGCTGTATTTCGGCACTCGGCTTAATCCAGAGACGGCGGTCCTGGCTCAGGGAGCGGATGTGGTGGTGCCCTTTGTAAACGACCAAGTCGATGCAGAAACCCTGCGGGCACTCAAATCTGTGGGGGTCAAGCTGGTGGCCATGCGCTGCGCCGGCTACAACAATGTGGACTTGCAGGAGGCGGAAAGTTTGGGAATTCCGGTGGTGCGAGTGCCTGCCTACTCGCCTCAAGCAGTAGCTGAGCACGCGGTGGCATTATTGCTTGCACTGAATCGCAAGATTCACCGTGCCTACAACCGAGTCCGAGAATTGAATTTTTCACTTGATGGACTTGTGGGCTTTGACTTGCACCAAAAGACGGTTGGAGTCATCGGTACCGGAAAGATTGGGAGTGCATTCTGCAAAATTATGACCGGGTTTGGATGTCGACTGCTGGCTTATGACCCTTATCCTAACCCGGCCATGAAGGGACAGGTTGAGTATGTTCCTCTCAAGACTCTTTTTCAAGAAAGCGTGGTCATCTCGTTGCACCTTCCCTTGGCGGAAGATACCCATCATTTGTTGGACGAAACGGCTTTCGAGGCTATGCAAGACGGCGCGCTGATTATTAATACCAGCCGGGGTGGTCTGGTTGATGCTTCGGCGCTGATCACTGCCCTAAAAAGCGGCCGAGTGGGCGGAGCTGGACTGGATGTCTACGAGGAAGAAGCCGGAGTCTTCTTCGAAGACTGGTCCAACCGAGTTTTGCAAGATGACGTGTTGGCACGGCTAATCAGCTTTCCGAATGTTTTGGTGACGAGCCACCAAGCCTTTCTTACCAACGAAGCTCTCTCGGCAATCGCGTGGACCACTCTGGACAGTATCGCTGCTTTGCAAAAAGGGCGAGACTTGGAGCGTCGCGTGGCATTAGATCCTGCCACATGATCACACTTGCAGTGTTAGCAGCCGGAATGGGTAGCCGGTTTGGCGGGTTGAAGCAAATGGTCGGATTCGGTCCTGGGGGCCAGACTATACTGGAGTACTCGGTTCACGACGCCAAAGCAGCCGGATTTGATGTGGTGGTTTTCTTGATTCGGCGTGAAATGGAATCCGACTTTCGGGACCTGATTTTTCCGCGCTTACCGGAGGGGCTCAACTATAGCTTTGCCTTTCAAGAGTTGGACGATCTGCCGCACGGCTTCACCGGGAGCCAGCGCGAGAAGCCTTGGGGCACCGGCCATGCTGTTTGGGCTATGCGCCAGGAGATTGCAGGGCCGTTCATGGTTATTAATGCAGACGATTTTTACGGACGCGACGCTTTCGAGATTATCGCCGCGTTTTTACACCGGCCGAGTGAAGACTATGCTATGGCCGGCTATCCCCTGCGGGCAACCCTATCTCATCATGGCTCCGTTGCCCGAGGTGTGTGTGAGGTTTCTTCGGACGGTCTTCTGAAAAAAATCGAGGAGCGCACCCAGTTGGGTTTTGATCAGCAAGGCCGCTGTGTGGATGAGCTGCGCGGCCAGGTGCTTGCGGACGAGACGGTTGTTTCCATGAACTGTTGGGGTTTCCAGACCACCGTCTTTGAGGGTTTGCAAAAAGGATTGACCGCGTTTTTGGAGCAGAGCGCAGAGGACTCAAAGGCCGAGTTCTATCTTCCCGCCAGTATTGAACAAATGATCCGTAACCAGGGGCAAAGCGTCCGGGTTCTTCCGGTGACCGGAGAATGGTTGGGCGTAACTTACCAACAAGATACCGACTCGGTGCGCAAAAGACTTGAAGAAATGAAAGAGGCTTATGTTTTCTAAGTGGAAAAAATCGTGGTCCTTAGGGCTGGTGGTTGCATTGTGTTTTTTTATCGTCCTTGGCGCTCGCTGGGTGATGATTTCGGAAATTGGCAACGCCATGCCATTGGGTGATCAGTGGCAAGCGGAAGGATTGCAATTGTTTCTCCCGTATCTGGATGGCGAACTTACCTGGGACGACTTGGTGGCACCCCACAATGAGCATCGACTCTTGTTCCCTCGCCTCCAAGCATTGGCACTTTTTTTGGTGAATGAACAACAATGGAACCCGCTGCTGCAGCAGGCGGTCAATGCGGGTTTGGCCGCCTTAGCGGCGGCTTTGCTGATCGGCGTTGTTGGTCGGCTGTCCGAAGGGAGGCTGACACTGCCAGCGGCCTGGATCATTACTTTAGCCTGGGCTCTCCCGCTGGCGTGGCAAAATATTTTCTTTGGGTTTCAAGCCCAATTTTACCAGCAGATCCTTTTTAGCGTGATTGCGATCTATGGCCTAGGGATTTGTCGGCTTTGGTCATTGTGGTGGCTTTTAGGTGCGATCTCTTTGTTTTTATTGCTCGGAGCCGCGGCGTCAGGTTTTTTTCCCGCACTGAGTGTGATGCTTGGCATAGTGCTCGTAGCGCGAGCGCAGAAGGAGTTTCGCTTAGATCATGGTATCACTCTTGGCCTCTGCTTCACAGTCGTGGGCCTGGCTTGGCTGACCCGTGTGCAGCGTGATGGGGGTGGCAAAGTGGAGTCCGTCTCGAGCTTTTTTGTTTCATTGTTTAAAAATCTCTCCTGGCCTTGGGAAGGGCCGTTTCTGCTAACCTTCTGGATTTATCTTCCTTTAGCTCTGCTGAGCGGAATGGTAGCATGGCGTTTTTACAAGGGGCAAAAACAATCCTATCTTCACTTGTTTCTCGTGATGCTTGGGAGCCTGGCCGTCCTACAGTTGTTCGCCATGGCCTACGCGCGAGGTTTTGGCGGTATGGGACCTCAGCCACGCTTTATCGACATGCACACTTTGGGATTCGTCGTCAACGCCCTGTGCGTCTTCGTGGTGTGGGAAAGCTTCGCTCACATTAGCACTTTCCCCCAACGGTTTCGGCGAGTCCTGGGGTCGCTCTGGCTTTTTCTTTTCGTAGTTGGAGGCGTTTTTCATATGCGGGAGGTCATCGTGTTTCACTTGCCCGAACGTAAATTGCAGGCCGACCAGCAGATGATCAATGTCCGAGGTTATCTCGCCACGAGAGACCGAGCTCAATATCTTGATGACAAAACGCGACTGCACGTTCCTTTTGAAGCGATCAACCGATTTGCGGAAATTCTCGAGAACGACCGTCTCTTAACTCTGTTACCGGCCAGCGTAGCGGCGGAGATTCCCTTGCAAGGTTCCGGAGCGTCCGAAGCTTTTATCCCTTTCGGGGGGCTTCCGGAAAAAGGTCCCATGCCCGAGGAGCACCGTTCGTGGTGGGGTAGCTACGCGGGTAGGCCCGGTGTTCGTGGTCAGTGGATCAGTCAGCCGTTCGAACTTCAAAAGAGTGGCATTGAGATTGATCTTCTCAGCCCGTTCGATGGTCGAAATCTTATTGTGAGGCTTCGAGACGTAGAAACCGGACGGACTAGCATTGTGCCACCGGCCAAGAAAGGGGAAGAATCGAGATGGAGAAGAGTTGCGATGAAAAGCCCGGGAAAAACTGTTGTCCTAGAGGCGATTGACAATCGCCCTATCGGCTGGCTGGCGTTCACCGCTCCCCGGGAGAGTGCCTGGCTCTCCCGCTGGATGCTCCACTTGGGCGAGGCTGGTTGGCTGGTTTTATTTACGGGTTTGGGCGTGGCTTGCTTCTGGGGATTAATGGGCTTGAAGCTGCTCCATGTGCCGCGAGGATCAAAAACAACGTGAGCCTCGCCCTTTAAAGATAGATACCAGTCGGTCAAAGACTCTCCGGTCAAGTTTGCTTCGAACTCGCCTGACGACATTCCTAAAGGCTTGAGATTATGCCAGAAGGGGGCAGGCAACCCCTGACACTGGCAAGAGGAAAATGGGGCAACAAAAAAGCTCTCCTCCAGCGATGGAGAAGAGCTTTGTAACGTGTGTGTAAGAATGTTAAGGGCGTAGAGCTTAATTGGCGGCAAGCGCTTCAGCCGCGGTTTGCCATGTGGCCAAGGCTTGACGTGGGTTGCTTGAGAGCTCGCCACGGCCATTGGAGGTCACCAGACGACCTTGATCGTCGAGGATTACCAGCTTAGGAATTCCCTGGACTGAGAAGTGGGATTTCAATCGCATGGCTTCTTCAGAGCCGTGTTCCAAAGCGGGCCACTGCATGCGATACCCGCGCATGTATTTTTGCTGATCGTCAGCAGATTTGTCTGAACTCACAAAAACGACCTCAAACTTGTCCTTGTTGATGTTGCGAAAGCGAACCAGATCGGGGGTAAAATCGCGACACGGCGGGCACCATTCGGCTGAGAAATAGACACCGATCAGCTTGCCTTCGAGGGAGTCGCGGTCGACGACGTTGCCTCGACTATCTTGAAGCTTTTCAGGCAGAAGATCGGCCAAACTTTCTGGTTTGCCTTCCGGTTTCTTCGTCTCTGCTGAGCTGACGGAAGTCGTAATGGCGAGCAAAAGTGCTGAGAGCGCACTAATGATCGTGGTGGCGTTGTGCCATGGGGTAGAGAGCATATTCATCGTGTAAATGTAGTCACCAATCCGGGCACGTGTCGAGTTTAAAATCCGCCCCAAAGAGCCCCAAAGAGCCCCAAAAGCCTAAACTCTCAACCGGGCACCGTTTTTTTATGGCGCCAACACAGCTGCGGCTCACACTTGCGGCTTTCTTGGCAATGCAGACAGGCACAAAATCTTCTTGCAACTCCTAAGGCCTTGCCCTAATATCGGGGTTCTCGATATGAAAACTGACATCCATCCCGAATACAGCGAATGCCTTATCCGCTGCGCATGCGGGGCCGTTTACCACACCCAATCCACCCGTCGCTCCATCGAAATTGGGATTTGCGCCGCCTGTCATCCTTTCTTCACTGGCGAACAAAAGTTTGTCGATACCGCGGGTCGCGTGGAAAAATTCGCGCGCCGCTATGGTGCCACAAGACTGTCCGACAAAAAGAAGAAACCAGAAGCCGAAGCGCCGGCCGAAGGCTAAAGACGGCTAGGTCATCTTTCGTAGACCTCAGAGCTTTTGGGTATTGCGCGCCTAGGTGTTCGCTTCGGGCCAGGCCCACCTCTAGGGTTCACCCCCAAAAATCTCCCGAGCGAAGAGAACTGACCTCAGGCCCCTCTCGTTCCTGACTTTTTATGGACTTTGCCCCACTTGTTGAAAAGAAAATAAGCAGGTTCGATGAACTTGAGCGGATGGTTGCTGACCCGCAGCTTTTCGACGACCCCAAGCGTGCTCGCGAGGTGCTGCGAGAACATGTGCGCACCAAAGATCTTCTCGGCCTTTGGAAAGACCTAGAACAAGTCGAACGGCAGATCCAGGATAACCAAGAGTTGAGTGATTCAGATTCGGATCCAGAACTAGCCGCCATGGCTGCGGAAGAGCTGCCCTTGCTGCAGACCCGCAAAGAAAAGCTCGACTTTCAGGTCCAATTGGCGCTCCTACCACCCGATCCAAATGAAGAGCGCGATGCCATTGTGGAAATTCGAGCCGGGACCGGTGGCGACGAAGCATCTCTCTTTGCAGCTGATCTTTTCAAAATGTATACCCGCTATGCGGAAGCCCAAGGCCTCCGATACGAAATGCTGGAAAGCAGCGAAAGCCCCGGGGTAGGCGGCTTCAAAGAAGTGATCTTTCGTGTGTCCGGCGAAGCGGTTTTTCGCAAGTTCAAGTTCGAGAGTGGAGTACATCGCGTGCAACGTGTCCCCGCCACCGAGGCTCAGGGTCGGATTCACACCTCCACCGCTACCGTTGCCGTGCTCCCAGAAGCTGAAGAAGTCGATCTGGAACTCAAACACGATGAAATCCGCATCGAAGTTTGTCGCGCCGGCGGACCGGGCGGGCAAGGCGTCAACACCACCGATTCGGCAGTGCAAGTCATGCATATACCAACCGGGATGATCGTGCGCTGCCAAGATGGCCGGTCCCAAATCAAAAACAAAGAAAAAGCTCTCTCCATTCTCCGTTCCCGCCTACTCGAGATTAAACAGCGCGAAGAAGCTGAAAAGTACGCGGCCCAACGGAAAAACCAAGTCGGCACTGGAGGACGCGAAGAAAAAATACGCACTTACAATTTTCCTCAAAACCGGGTCACCGACCATCGCATTAATGTGACCTTACACAGCTTAGACGCCTTCATGGAAGGCGATATCTCTGATATGGTCGACTCTTTACAGGTCCAAGAATTGCAAGAGCGCATGGCGGAACTCACCGCCTAACACGACTTTCGGCGCACTGACAGTGCGACGGGAGTACTATGTCGTCTAAGGCTTGCATTTCTCGCGTGCGCCCCGATTTTGAAGCGTTTCATCATGACTCCACTCGAAGAATTACGACATTCCGCCGCGCACATTCTAGCCACTGCTGTGCTGCGGCTTTTTCCCCAAGCCAAACTCGATATTGGTCCTCCAACCAGCACCGGCTTTTATTACGATTTCGATTTAGAACATCGGTTCACTCCCGAAGACCTCGAGCGGCTTGAGGCAGAGATGAAAGCTGTCGTCAAAGAAAACCAAAAGTTCGAGCGCTCGGAGGTTACGCGGGAAGCAGCGCAACAGTTCTTTAAGGAAAAACAGCAGCCGTATAAAATAAGCCGCTTGGAGGACATCCCGGAGGGCGAGCCCATTACCTTCTACGCCAACGGAGAATTCACCGACCTGTGCGCGGGCACTCACGTGAATTACACCTCCAAAGTAAAAGCGTTCAAGCTTCTCAGTATCGCTGGAGCTTATCACCGTGGTGATGAAAAAAACAAACAGCTCCAACGGATTTACGGCACGGCTTTCCCCAGCAAACCGGAGCTGGAAACGCATCTTGAACGACTAGAAGATGCCAAGCGTCGCGACCACCGCAAGCTTGGTAAAGAACTAAGGCTTTTTCACATCGACGACTCGGTCGGTCAGGGCCTCATTCTTTGGACTCCAGAAGGCTCGGTCATTCGGCACGAACTCCAAAAGTTCATCACCGAAGAACTCAGTGCCCGAGGTTACGGTCAGGTCTTTACTCCGCACATCGGCCGCCTTGGGCTTTATCGCACCTCCGGTCACTTCCCCTACTACACCGAGTCTCAGTATCCGCCGATCTTAGAGCGTGAGACCATGGAAGCTTTGGCCGATGAAGGATGTTCCTGTGCCGATCTGGCCAACCGTCTGCACGAGGGCGAGATTGATGGGTATCTGCTTAAGCCCATGAATTGCCCTATGCACATCAAAATCTTTGATTCGCAGCCGCGCTCATATCGTGATCTTCCGGTGCGCCTTGCTGAGTTTGGATCGGTCTATCGATGGGAGCAATCCGGCGAGCTCAATGGCCTCACCCGCGTGCGAGGTTTCACCCAAGACGACGCCCACATTTTTTGCACGGAAGACCAGTTAGAAGCCGAAGCCTCTAGCTGTTTAGACCTGGTGAAGCTGGTTTTTGGAACCTTGGGCATGAGCGACTATCGTGTCCGGGTTGGCTTGCGCGATCCGGATGCCAAAAAGTTTACTGGAGACCCGGCTCTTTGGGATCGCGCCGAGTCGGCAGCTCGCAACGCTGCCAAGGCTTTGGGCGCACCATTTACCGAGGAACCCGGCGAAGCCGCGTTCTACGGCCCGAAAATTGATTTCGTAGTACGCGACGTGATTGAACGCGAGTGGCAGCTTGGAACCGTGCAAATTGACTTCGTTTTGCCTCGCCGATTCGAACTCAGCTACATTGGTTCAGACAACAAACCGCATGTCCCGGTCATGGTGCATCGCGCCCCCTTTGGCTCCATGGAACGCTTTACCGGGGTTTTAATTGAGCACTTTGCCGGTCGTTTTCCGCTGTGGCTCGCTCCTGAGCAAGTCCGGGTGTTACCCATCACCGATCAACAGCTAAGCTTTGCTCAAGAGGCTGGGCAAATACTGAAACAACGAGGTTTGCGTGTCACCGTAGACGAGACCTCCGACAAGTTGGGTGCCAAAATCCGCCGCGGCGAGCTTGAAAAAGTGACTTACCTCCTAGTCATCGGAGCTCGAGAAGCAGAAGCCGGTCAGGTCGCGGTTCGTCGACCAGGCAGTGGCGATTTCGGAGTCATGAGTGTTGAAGAATTCGCCGGGCGCGCCGTCGCAGAGTATCAGAGTCGAGCGTTGTCCGCAGCATCCTGAGGTAGCAACAACGCCGTCTGATTCTGGAATCCTCATGCAACAAACCGTACTAATCGTTGACGACGAGAAAAATACGCGGGAAGGCTTGCGTCTGGCTCTTGAGGATGAGTTTGATGTCTATATTGCTGCTGATTCCGAGTCAGCCCGACGGGTTCTTAGCAACGAGCAAGTGGACCTTATGCTCATCGACCTCAGATTGGGCACTGAGAATGGTATGGAACTCATGGAACAAGCGCTCGGCCTTGCGCGTCCTCCGATTTGCTTGATCATGACCGCTTACGGCTCGGTGGAAAACGCGGTCGAAGCCATGAAACGTGGGGCTTATGATTTTGTGACTAAGCCGGTCGATATTGAGCAGCTGGACTTACGCATTAAGCGGGCCTTATCAAGTCGAGCCCTGGAAAAGGAAAACCGGGAACTCAAGCAGCAAGTGCAGAAGCGCTACGGCATGGATAACCTTATCGGCGAGTCCAGCGCAATGCTTCAAGTAGTGGACCTTGTCCAGCAAGTTGCTCCGACCAAAGCTACGGTGCTTATTGAGGGCGAAAGCGGTACCGGCAAGGAGCTTGTCGCCCACGCCATCCACCATCTCAGCCGACGCAACGCCGCAAAATTTGTGGCCGTCCATTGCGCGGCACTCAGTGCCAACCTGCTCGAGAGTGAACTGTTTGGGCACGAGAAAGGCGCTTTCACCGGTGCCACCGAGCGCAGGATCGGTCGCTTCGAGCAAGCCAGCGGCGGAACGATTTTCTTAGATGAAATCGGAGAGATCGATGCCTCTGTTCAGGTCAAGCTTTTGCGCGTGCTCGGCGAAAAAAACATTGAAAGGGTTGGAGGCAACAGCTCTATTCCGGTGGATATCCGGCTGGTCTGCGCCACCAACCGGAATCTTGAGGAAATGGTCAAGGAAGGCGCCTTTCGAGATGACCTGTATCACCGCATCAACGTCGTGCAGATCACCATGCCCCCGCTTAGAGATCGGAAGGATGATATCCCTCTGCTCGCACGTTCTTTTCTTAAGCAGGCAGCGAAGGAAAATGAACGGAAAGTTTCTGAGATGACTCATGATGCCATGCACGCGCTTATGTCTTACGACTGGCCGGGTAATGTTCGAGAGTTGCGAACTGCCATGGAGCACGGCGTGGTGATGTCGCGCAACGAAAAATTGACCTTGCGTGATTTGCCCGGCAAAATTCGCGAGCAAGCGCCAGCTCGATTGAGCCGAAAGGATACTGAGCACACCGACTCGCTCAATTTACGCGAAGCAGAGGTTCGTCTAATCGAAGAAGCACTTGCTCAGACCGGAGGCAATCGCAGTCACGCCGCTAAGCGCCTTGGCATTAGCCGTCGCACCTTGCAAAGACGTCTACGCGAATTGGATTTAGACGACCCCAACCAACCGGATGCGGAGGAGGATGGTTAAGACAATTCTAGGCTTTCCTGAAAACCAGCCGGTCTTGGCTTTGGCGCCCATGCAAGACATTACCAACCTGGCTTTCATGCGTATAATGGCCAGCTTCGGGGGAGCGGATGTGTATTTCACCGAATACTTTCGTGTCACAGAAAACGGAAAACCCGAGGCTGAAATTATTCGAAGCATCACTGAGAATCCAACCGGACAGCCCATCGTCGCGCAACTTATAGGCAATCACCTCGACAGCATGAAACGCTATGCCGAGGCTTTGCTGAAATTACCGGTAGCCGGCATCGATCTCAACTTAGGCTGTCCAGCGCCGATTGTGTACAAGAAATGCGCGGGAGGTGGTTTGCTCAGGGATCTTGAAAGAGCGTCGCGACTTATCGCTTGGTTGCGCGAGGTGGTGACGCCGCAAACTTTTTCGGTAAAGACGAGGATCGGTTTCTCCAGCAATATTGAATGGAGCGACATTCTTTCCATGCTAAGTCAACATGATCTGGATTGGGTCACTGTGCACGGACGAACCGTGGCCCAACGTTATGCAGACCCGGTTGATTATGACGCCATAGGCATGGCCGCCGCGAAGCTTCAATGCCCGGTGATAGCCAATGGAAGTCTTGATTCTCCTCAGCATGCCCTTTCCATCTGGCAAAATTCCGGGGCGGCGGGACTCATGCTCGGACGTTCCGCCATTCGAAACCCTTGGCTCTTTCAACAAATTCGCCAAGCTCTGGCGGGAGACACAATTGTTTACCCCCGAGGTCATGATGTACTGGACTATATAGGCAGACTTTATTGTGAGTTGGGCTCACCCAACCTACCTGAGGTTGTTCAGGTTCAAATGCTCAAGAAACACCTTAACTTCTTGGGCCTTGGCATCGGTCAGAAATTTCTGCACGAAATTCGACGCGTTAACATGAAGTCAGAATTCTTCGTCGTATGCGAGCGCTGGCTTTCGCACGACAACCCGCTGAAATTGGAGCCCTTCGTGGCCGCTTAGTTTGCTACGATTGAGACTATCGCCCTGCCACCTGGCTCAGAGAGTCTAGGGATATACCGAAGGCCTCAAGTAATGGTGCTGGATAAATTCCGAAGGCCAAGATCGACAGGGACAAAATAAGCAAAAGTGCCACAGCAAAGATTGAGGGACGAATTGCGCTATCGACCGCTTCAGTTTTCCAAAATGCTTCCACCAAAATCTTGAAATAATAATAAAAGCCTGCTCCTACCGCAACCACACCAATGGTGATCAAAGCCCAAAGCTGAGCTTCCCAAGCCGCGCTAAATACCAGCACCTTTGAAATGAAGCCGGTCGTGAAGGGAATACCGGCTAACGCCGCCATTGCAATCAGTAAACTGAAGCCCAAAATCGGAGAGCGACCTGCCAAGCCACGGAAGGCGGTTATCTCATCCGAGCCGGTGTGCGCCGACACAATCGCCAAGATAAGAAATGCCAAGAAGGTCATTAGCAAGTATGCACCCAAATAAAACCCAATTGAGGCGCCGATATTTTCCACAGCTGGAGCGCTCGCGATGAGCACCAATAGGAACCCTGCATGGCTGATGCTAGAATAGGCCAGTAGACGTTTAAAATTGGTCTGAGGCAAAGCTGTCAATGCGCCCAATAGCAGCGTTGCGCCTGCCAGAATGCCCAGGATCGGAAACAACTTGACCGCCAAGAACTCTCCGAAGCTCATGGTCTCAACCACGCGGAGCAAAACCGCGATGGCTGCCGCTTTTGAGCCGACCGAGAGAAAGGCTGAGACTGGTGTTGGGGCTCCTTGGTAAACGTCCGGTGCCCAAAAGTGGAAGGGTGCGGCAGCAACCTTAAAACCCAGTCCAGCGAGAATCAGTGCAAAGCCAAATAACAAACCTGCTTGGGTCTCTTCCGGTGCTGTCGGTAGAAATTCTTGAATCTCGCTCAGCACAAAGCTTCCGCTGAAACCGAACACCCAAGCAATGCCATAAACCAAAAAACCCGCTGATAAGGCCCCCAAAATCAAATACTTGACTCCGGCTTCCAGGGATCCAACCAAACGCCGCTGAAAGCTTACCAGCACATAAAAACCGATGGTAACCAGCTCTAAGGCGATGAACAAAAATACAAGGTCCACCGCGGATACCATCCACATTAGACCGGCGCAAACGACCACGGGCAATGTGAAAAACTCACCCATGCCGGCATCAGGATGCGCGCCCGGCATGCCTTTTCGCATGTTGGGCAGGTAGACTATGGCCATGCTAATGACCAAGATGGTGGCAATGAGAAGCAGCCTTTTCCAAGCCACTGCCATGGCGTCGCTCACGTAAAAGCGCGCCGAAGCTCCAGCCACGTCCGGCTCCAGAAAAAATGTCCCCGCGAAGGCTACTCCCACTCCCATCATGGCTATCACGCCTAGCCATAGCCGACTGCCGCGCCCGAGAAAGCTTTCGGTCAAGAGAATAAGAAGCCCGAGCCCCAAAACAAAGAACTCCAAATAAAATGGGTTAATCATGAGCAAAGCAATAACAGATTAGAAAATGAGTCGGGTCAAAACCACAGGTGCAAACCCCAGGATGAGAAGCGCCAACACCAGGAGGCCGGCTCCCGTTAAAGCACGACCTCGTAGATCTTTTTTACCGGTCGGCTTCACTGAGCCGGGTTCACCCAAGAAACAAGCGCGATATGCGCGAAGCATGTAAGTGGCCGAGATGAGCACCCCAAAAACTCCCGCAACCGTCGCCCATTGAAGAGCACCAAATCCTATGGCGGGATCAAAGCCCTGGCTAAAAGCACCCATGAATACCAGCACTTCCCCAGAAAAGTTGCCCAATCCCGGCAACCCGATCGAAGCAAAAGCCGCAATCCCAAAAACCAAACCTAACACTGGGAAGGTCTTTGCCAAACCACCGGACTTCGCAAAATCCAAACTGCCACCTCGCTCTTCGATCGCTGACACCAAACCAAACAATAGAGCCACGGTTATTCCGTGCGCGACCATCAGCAAAATCGCTCCACCCAAGCCCAGCTCATTCATGGCAGCAAGCCCCAGAAAAATATAGCCCATATGCATCACGCTGGAAGCACCCAGCATGGTGTCGAGTCGCTTTTGGGCCAGCGTAACGAAGCCCATGTAAAGAATATTCGCAACTAACAAGCCAAGGAGGAGTCCGGTGTATTGCTCAAAACCTTCAGGGAGAAGTGGCAGCGCGAGGCGAATCAATCCATACAGGCCGAACTTCTTCAATACCCCAGCATGCAACATCGCTGCGGGACGAGGAGCGCTGGCATAAGCCGGAGCTGCCCAGCTATGAAATGGCACGAGGGAGACCAGCGACCCAAAACCGACTAGCAGCAGAAGAAAGACCCAACCTTGAGCCTCTGGCGCAATTTCTACTAATGCATTCTGTCCGGCCACCAGTTGGGTCATATCCAAGGTGCGCGACTCCACTGGTAGTTGTAAAATGAGTGCGATCAGTCCGAGCAACAGAACAAAACTTCCGATCCCAAGATAGACTGTGGTGCGCCAGGCCGCCTCCTCACGTTGACCGGAGCCAAACATGCCAATCAGCAAGAAAGTAGGAATCAACGCAAGCTCGTGAAATGCGTAAAAGAAAAAGAGATCTGTGGAAACAAAAGCCCCAAAACAACCAGCCGAAATCAACAACAAACAGACGTAATAAAGTCGACGTTTTTGGTCCGGCGGATTGGCCATGGCAAATGCCGCCACGGATACCAAAGAGGTCAAGCCCAGCATAGCCAGGCTCAAGCCATCAACACCCACCGCGTAGGAAAAACCGAACTGTGGCCAAATACTTAGCGATTGGCCGAAGGCAAAAGCCGACTCTGCAAAGACGCCCGGATCTTGGGCCTGGTAAAAGACCACTCCAAAAACAACCAGAGTTCCGATGGAACTGATAAGGCCAAGGCCACGTCCTGAAGCTCCCAAACTTACCGCAGCCGCTGCTACCAAGGGTAGAGCTATGAAAAGATGTAAAAGACTCAACTCGCCAATCATGATTTAACCCAGCAGAAAATAGAACAATAAAAAGACCACCCCGAGACCCAGCAGAAAACTGTAAATCTGGGCATTGCCAAACTGCAAAATGCGAAGTGCATAGCCGGTTAACCACGCAACCAAAGCCGATCCCCGCACCAGCACGTTGCGAATGATCCAGACATCGACAAACTCCGATACCGCAGCGAGTCGGTCGTGCACGTTTTTCACCAACCACTCGTAGCCCTGGTCGATATAAAAGCGATTGGCAAACAAACCCACCGAAACAGCATCGCGCTCCGGTGCGCGACCATACAAAAGAAACCCAGCCAAAAGCCCCGCTCCCAAAGCGCAGTAAGCGATCACGTCAACGATACCTGCGGCATCGTGCGGATGATACCCGCCCGGCAGGATAGCGTCTTGCACAAAAGAATAGCCTGCGATCACCGCTGGCACAGCTAGAAGAATCAAAGGCAAAGTCATGACTAACGGCCCTTCTTTGGCCTCGCCGGCTTCCTTGCTCCGGTTGCTGCCTAGGAAGACCACAAAAAACAAGCGCGACATATAAAAAGCCGTCAGCAACGCAACCAGGCCGGTCAGCCAAAACATAAGCTGACTATGCTCGTATGCGGCCACCAAAATATCGTGTTTACTAAAAGCCCCGCTAAATCCTGGCACCCCAATCAGAGCCAGGGTCGCCAGGAAAAAAGTGACCGCAGTGATCGGCAGTTTTTTAAACAGACCTCCCATCTGCCAGATGTTTTGTCGATGGTGCAGTTGATGAATTACCACACCGGCACCGAGGAACAGCAAAGCCTTGAAAAAAGCATGAGTAAAAAGATGGAAATATGCGACGTCGGCAGCGAGCACCCCAACCGCTAAGATCATGTAGCCAAGCTGCGAAAGGGTGGAGTAGGCAAGAATCCGTTTAATGTCCGATTGCTGAGTCGCCATCAGCGCGGCTAAAACCGCAGTAATCCCTCCGATGTAAGCGATCGTGTCGGTCGACCACAACGGCGTCACATCCTCAATGGTCAGCAAGAAGCTCACGCGAACCAACATATAAACCCCAGCGGCCACCATGGTGGCGGCATGGATTAAAGCGGAGACTGGCGTGGGCCCTTCCATAGCGTCCGGCAACCATACATGCAATGGAACTTGAGCTGATTTTCCCATGGCCCCGCAAAACAACAGAAGAACGGTGACCCCTAATAACACCGGCGTCGCCGACAGGGCGGCAATGCTTTCTGCCGATTGCAAACCTGCAAAGGTCAAGTGACCGGTCAGGGTCCATAACAGCAAGATGCCGACTAGATAACCAACGTCGCCGATCCGGTTGACCAAAAATGCCTTGTTTGCTGCCGTATTGGCTGCTGGACGCGTGAACCAATGGCCAATCAGGAGGTAGGAACTCACCCCGACCAATTCCCAAAAGATAAACATCGAGATGAAGTTATCGGCCATGACAATGCCGATCATCGAAAACATGAACAAGCTTAAGCTCGCGAAATAGCGGCCGCGGCCGGAGTCCCCGTGCATGTAGCCTAGCGAATAGACATGAATCAGAAAGCCGATCCCGGTCACCACCAAAAGCATGCTAGTCGATAGAGGATCGACCAACAGAGAAATGTCTAAACGAAACTCGGCAAGCTCAACCCAAGTCCAGGCGGGGATAATACTCACATCATCCAGCCCAAACAAGAGAATCGCCCCGATAAGAGCCAGAGCACTTGCAAAAACGGAAAGATACGCCGCTAAACTTCCGATCCGGCGAAAGACCGTCGCTCCGACTATTGCGGATGCGAGAGGAATAAGCAATATGGCCCAAGGCAAATACGAGATCATAACACCGCTATTAAAACTTCATGGAACGCAGGTCTTCCACATGCACCGTCTGCCGGGCTCGGTAGAGAGCAACAATGATGGCGAGGCCAACCGCGACTTCCGCAGCGGCCACGGCGATCACAAAAAAGGCCAGCACCTGCGGTTCGTAGTTGGGAAGTCCGTTGATGGGTTGAAAGCGTGAGAAAGCCACCAGAGCCAGGTTGGCCGCGTTGAGCATCAGCTCAAGGCCCATAAAAATGATGAGCAAGTTTCGACGAATCAACACGCCTGCCAAACCTATGGCAAACAGCACGCCGCTTAAAAAAAGATAGTGTCCGAGTGTAACAGTCATCGCAGTTGCCTTTTGCTAAGAACAATAACTCCAATGGTGGCGACCAGTAGCAACGCACCAACCACCTGAAACGGCAGGTTAAACTCCGTAAAAAGCTTTTCCCCGATCGAACGCACATCATCAATCCGGCCCTCTTGCAGTTCTGGCTGCGCTAAAGATGCTGCTCCAGTGCGCAACACCGTCACCGCCATCAAATAAAGAAAAGCGCCGATTACCAAGAAGCTAGAGGTCAAAGCGCTCAGATTGATTTTGCGCTCGGCTTCTTCCTTCAAGTCCAGAAGCATGATGATGAACAAAAACAACACCATCACCGCCCCAGCGTAGACCAGGATCTGAATGATGCCCAAGAAGAAGGCCTCAAGAATAATAAACAAGGTCGCCAGACACAAAAAGGTCATGACCAAACACAGTGCACTAGACACCGCGTTTCGCAGGCTGATCACCAGGATGGCAAACACCACCATCAATCCTGCTATTACATAAAAAGCTACATCAAGCATGTTACATCAAACAAAAATCCTATTTCAACTCATTCCACTTATGCACCAACCCAGTGCGAACGCCGCCCAGCTCATACAACTTATCTTTGTCATGAACCATTTCTTCACGCGTGAGCCCGGTGATGGCGTAATCTTTGCGCAAAAATATGGCTTGTTCGGGACACACTTCCTCGCATAACCCGCAGTAGATACAGCGGATCATATCGATATCAAATTCTTCCGGGTATTTTTCAACCTTGGTCCAGGCATCCTCGGGAGAGAACTCCGTAGGCTTGATTTTGATGGCGCGTGGTGGGCAAATAAACTCGCAAAGTTGGCAAGCCACGCAGCGCTCGCGTCCATGCTCGTCCCTGACTAAAGTTGGTGCCCCGCGGTAGTAGTCAGGCATTTTGCTATCCCACTTTTGTTCGGGATACTGCATGGTCACTTTCTTTTTGCCAAAAACAGTCTTCAGCAAATGACCAAAGGTGATGGTCAAGCCCTTGAAGATCGCGGGGAAGTAAAGTTTTTCCAGCGGATTAAGTCTTGGTCGAGCAACGGTGTAGGGCATAAGGGATAAATGTGGGCAGGCAGGACATCGCCCGTGGCGTAAAATAACAGCGTGAGAAAAGGTGTTAAGAAGATAAAGGGAAGTAAGCCAGAATGATCGCGGTCAGGATGATGTTAAACAAGGCCACCTCGAAAAAGACCACCCAACCGAGTTTCATCAGTTGATCATAACGAAAACGTGGCAAGGTCCAGCGGACCCAGATGAAGACAAAAAGTAAAAGAGCGACTTTACCAAAAAAGACTGTGATATTCACCAGTCCCCAGAAAAGACCAGAGAGCCAACTCAGGTCCGCATCTGGCGTCCATCCGAAAATGGTCGTCGCCGTGCCATCTGGCATAAAGGGCAGGGTCCAGCCGCCTAAGAAGAGCGTCACAAAAACGGCAGCACCTGCGATCATCGCGCAGTATTCGCCGAGAAAAAATAAGGCGAACTTCATCGAAGAATATTCGGTGTGATAGCCGGCGACCAACTCGGTCTCAGACTCCGGCAAATCAAACGGAGCACGGTTGGTCTCAGCAAACAAAGAAATCATGAAGACCACCGCAGAAAGCGACAGCGGGATCCAGAGCAAAAACCTTTGTAAATCCCAGGATTCACTAAAGATCCGTGGCCATTCCGCAGGACTCCAGCTCCATTCATTCAACCAGATGGGGAGCAAAATCCAACCGTTTTCCTGTTGCCACAACACGATCTCACTCAGGTTGAGTGTGGAGAACACCAAGAACAAAGGGATGACTGATAAGCCGAGCGACAGCTCATAAGAAATCATCTGAGCGGACGAGCGTACTCCGCCTAAAAACGGATATTTCGAGTTTGAAGCCCACCCGGCTATCACAATGCCGTAGACCGTGAGGGACGTGATCGCAAAAACGAAAAGCACGCCGACATTCACGTCGGCAATCACCATGGGCACTCCGAACAGGGTGCTGCCGAATGGGGTCACGACCAACGCCAGGAGCGAAGGAATCATGGCCAAGGCTGGCGCTAGCCAATAGTAGAACTTGTTAACATGACCGGGCGTGAAATCTTCTTTTAACAAAAACTTAATCGCATCTGCAATCGGCTGACCAAGTCCCGCAATACGAATATTGGTGAACGGAATCCCGGTTCTGTTTGGGCCAACCCGGTCTTGGATCGCAGCACTCACCCGACGCTCGGCGTACACGGTGTAACTAACCATTGGCAAAACCACCAAGAAGATAATTCCGATGGTCTTAGCAAGACTTGTGAGGATGAGAAACCAATCAATCATGAAAACAAAAACAAAAAACCAAGCCTACAACTGCACGCCTTGATCACCGATGCGGGTTAAGGTCAGGCCTTGAAAAGCGGACACTTCCGACGCCATTTGCTTAAAGACATCTTCAACACTGTGCAAGCCGTTGCTGCCAGATTTCGCCAGAATAAGATCACGCAAAATTTCCCAGTCATCCCGCGCTTCACCAGGGGCGCTGATAGCGCGGCCCAAACGCTGCAAACGTTGCTTGCGGTTGATCATGGAACCACGTTTTTCGGCAAAACCACTGCCGGGCAAAACCACATGCGCGACTTCCGTAGTACTATTTGGGAGAATATCCACGCAGACCAAGGCGGAAAGCGTTTTCAGCTCGGCGGCACTCAAACCAAGCGCTTGTCCGGCATCCTCGTGCAGCACCAGCAAGCCTTTAATTTTACCCGTACGAATTCCCTCGGCCATGCTCGCCAATCTCGCTCCCGGTTCCTTGGTTAGTCCCAGGAGCTTGGCTCCCGCTACGTTAGGATTGCGATCGGCACTTAATAGAATGTCGTCCCCCTCACTCATGTGCGGCACCACTTCGATCAATTCTGTGCCCAAAGCGTCAGCAAGTTTCTTGGTCAAAAACAGCTCTTCATTGGTCATCTTAGCTGAGGCCAAAATGGCAATCTGCGATCCGGCCAACGGATTGAACAAGTCGATAGTTTGGTTGATGCTGGTGGCCCAGCCTTTCGGGGCACCGGGCGAGAGTTTGGCGAGCACCTCGGCGTTGAGGTGTGGTTTTACAAAACGATTTTTGTCGTGGAGATAACCGTAGTTGAGACGTCCGTAATCGCACATCCAGCAGTCGTTCACTTCGGAGTTGTCACGTGGGGTCTGTCGGTAGATCGTGTTTTCACGGCTGCCGATGAGAGTGTTGCAGCCGGTGGAGCAACTTGTGCAGATGCTCTTGGTTTCCTTTAAAAACCAGACCCGCATTTTAAAGCGAAAATCGTTGCTGGTTAGAGCACCCACTGGACAGATATCCACGGTGTTCAGAGAATAATTGCTGTCCAAGTTGCGTCCGGGATGACAGGTCAACACACTTTGGCTGCCGCGATTCACAAAGCCCAGCACATCGTCCTGGGCCACTTCTTTCATAAACCGAATGCAACGCGAGCATAGGATGCAGCGCTCATCGTCCAAACGAATCCGTGGACCGATTTCCACGTTTTTGGGTTTGGTCACCTTGGTTTCGCGAAAGCGACTTCCGGCGTTACCATATTCCACGCTGAACTCTTGCAAGCGGCATTCACCTGCCTGATCGCAGATCGGACAATCCAAAGGATGGTTAATTAAAAGAAACTCCATCACGCCCTGGCGACATTCTTCCACCATGGGCGAGTCGGTCTTTACCGCCATGCCTTCTGCTACATCTTGAGCGCAAGAAATTTGCGGGCGAGGGATCCAGTTGATCAAAGGTTTGCCATCCTCGCCAAGCTCCGGTTTGCGGTCGGGCGTCATTTTGGGCATGCCCATCTCAATCAGGCACATCCGGCAGTTGCCAGGCGTGCTGAGCTTAGGGTGATAACAGTAGTGCGGAATAAAACTGCCAGCCTGACGACAGGCTTCAATGACTTTGGTTCCTTTGGGGAACTCGAGCCATTTTCCGTTAATCTGGACGTTGACCAATTGGGAAGCTGTTGCCGTTGCGCTCATGAACTCAAATTATTTTTCTATCCCGGCTAAAGCAAGCTCGGTCGGACTGGTGGGACGGTGTTGGTAAGGATCGGGCTCACGTTCGCTTGCGAATTCTTCAGGAAACTTGGCCAGAAAACTTTGGGTCGGCCAGGCGCAAGCCTCGCCGAAAGCGCAAATGGTTTTGCCAGCAATATTATCGGCCACGCTTTGCAGGACGGCCGGGTCATCCTCCTGGCCCTCGCCGCGCATGATGCGGTCGGTGATTTTCCGCATCCATAGAGAACCTTCCCGACACGGGGTGCATTGCCCGCAGCTTTCGTGCGCGTAAAACTCGTTGAGGTTGTTGAGCACCCAAGCCATGTCGCGGCTGTCATCCAAAACAATCACTCCTCCGGAACCGGCCATGGAACCTGCGCCCGCCAGGCTGTCAAAATCCATAGGAAGATCTTCCAAGCCGAACTCATTTTCTTCCATCGAGCCGTCCGGTAATTTCGCTTTGAGTTTGAAGCGTTCGCCAAACTTTAAAACTTTGGCCGAAGATCCGCCGGGAATGACGGCTTTTAATTTGCGACCGGGTTTTGGGCCGCCGCAGAGGTCGTGGATCAGTTCACCCATGGTGATCGAGCCCAGCTCCACTTCGTAAAAGCCCGGCTTTTGCACGTCGCCGGATACACAAAGAATGCGGGTGCCTGTGTTGTTGGGTTTGCCGATCTTGGCGTATTCGGCACCGCCCATGTTAATAATGTGTTTCACGTGGCATAGTGTTTCCACATTGTTGACAATGGTCGGGCACATGTAGAGACCAAGCGCCGCCGGAAAGTAAGGGGGTTTAATGCGGGGATAAGCGCGTTTGCCTTCCAACGATTCAATCAAGCCGGTCTCTTCGCCGCAAATGTAGGCACCTGCTCCACGGTGCACGTAAATTTCGCAGTCGAAACCTGAACCCATAATGTTTTCCCCGAGATACCCAGCTTCTTTGGCTTCCGCCAGGGCGCGCTCCAGAATCTTAGCCGCGATAGGGAATTCTCCACGGATATAAATGTAAGCAAGATTCGCATTGGTGGCGTAGCAGGAAATGATCATCCCCTCCAGCAACTGATGCGGGTCTTCATGCAAAATGTAACGATCTTTAAAGGTGCCCGGCTCGGACTCGTCCGCATTGCAGATCAGATAGACCGGTTTGGTGTTGTCAGGGCGAATGAAACCCCACTTCACGCCTGCTGGAAAGCCAGCACCACCACGACCACGCACCCCCCCGGCTTTGACTTCAGCAATGATGTCAGCCGGCTTCATTTTCAAAGCCTTTTCAAGATCTTTGTAGCCGCCAGCTTTCACGTAAGTGGCTAGGGTGTTATCATAGTCTTCGCGTCCGATGTTCTTAAAGATTATGCGTCGCTCTTTCGGGTGCGGTTGTTTGTGCACCGCGAAGGTGACTTTTGAATATGCGGTTTCAGCCATGGGATTTAGTCGTTGTTCGTTGCTTGGCACTTCTTCACCAGCTCCTCCGCACGGGCCGGAGTGACGTTTTCATGAAAATCATCATTAGCCATGCACACCGGTCCGGTGCCGCAGCTGGCCAAACACTCCACAAATTCGATACTAAACTCTCCGTCGGCACTCACTTGTATCGGTTCATGATGATGATCATGATGCTTATCCAAACCAAGCAGATCACAAAAAGTGTCCTTGAGCCCATAACTGCCTGCCAACGCGCAAGATAGGGTGCGGCAAACCCGGATATGATTTTTTCCGGCTGGTTTCTGGCGGAACATCGGATAAAAGGTCACCAACTCCAAAATATTAATCGGTTCCAACTCAAGTTTGTCGGCAATCCAAACCATGGCGTCTTCACTAATGTAGCCAAACTCTTCTTGAAAAAGATGGAGCAGGGGGAGCGAAGCACTTCTTTTGGAAAGTGGATAATGCAAGATGGCTTCCTCAATCTGCGCGGTGAATTCCGGTCGCAGAGTGGTGATGTCGTAGCCAGCAGCAGCTGTGGTGGTGGTCATAACAAAAAATTCTGGGGTTATTTAACTAGCGATCGCACTCGCCCATCACAAAATCTAGACTACCCAAAATGGCCACCACATCACTCAACATGGCACCGGGCAAAGAAAGCGGAAGAATAGAAAGATTCACAAAGGACGGAGCGCGAATCTTCAGGCGATACGGCACGCCGCCGCCCTTGCTGTAAATGTAAAAACCAAGCTCGCCTTTGGGATTTTCTGCGCCGAAATAAACTTCGCCCGGAGGCGCATCAATGCCCTGAGTGTGCACGATAAAATGATGAATCAATTCTTCCATCTTGGTCATCACATCGACTTTCGATGCGGCCATGTTTTTGCCGTCGACCACATTAATGGGGCCCTCGGGCAGGGAGCTGCCGGCTTGTCGCAAAATTTTGACGCTCTGCCGCATCTCTTCGAGCCGCACTTGATACCGGTCATAACAATCTCCGACCGAGCCAACCGGAATATCAAAATCAAAGCGTTCGTAGTCTAGATACGGATGAGCTTTACGCAAATCATGCGCCACGCCGCTGCCGCGAAGGTTGGGCCCGGTCAATCCATAGTCGATGGCGTCCTCACGGGAGATGACGCCCACATCTCTCGTGCGGCCCACAAAAATCGGGTTCCGCGAAAGCATCTGTTCGATTTCGTCGATGGCTTTGCTCACCTCATCCAAAAACTGATTCATCTGGGGAACGAAAGTGGGCGGCAAATCCCGGGTCTGCCCGCCGACCCGCGTATAGGATGTGGTAAACCGTGCGCCGGTCATTTGTTCCATCAAGTTATAAACCTTCTCGCGTTCGGTGAAGGTATAAAGAAACACTGTCATTGCTCCGCAATCCATGGCGAACGCCCCCAGCCCCAGCATGTGCGCGGAGATCCGAGCCAATTCGCAGCCGATCACCCGAATGGTCTGGCCTCGCGGTGGTAATTCCCAGCCCAATAACTTTTCCACTGCGAGTGCATACGCCACATTATTCGCAACCGGAGCCAAATAATCCAAGCGATCCGTGTAAGGTACGAATTGGTTGTACTGCATGTTTTCAGCGATCTTTTCATCGCCGCGATGCAAGAACCCGACGTCCGGAATTGCTTTGGTGATAACTTCGCCGTCCAGCTCAAGGATGAGGCGCAACACACCGTGTGTGGCGGGGTGCGAAGGCCCCATATTGATGGTCAACTTTTCTCCCACCAAATCGTCTGCGATGGCTTGATAATCCGCAAGTTTCTGGTCCGCGCGGGCGGCGGTGTCGAGAGCGTGAAGTTCCTGAGTCAGAGGCATGAAAGAAGAAGGGGTAAGCCAGATTGGTGAGGGTAGCTTGAATGCAGGGCGCAAAAGCATCAAGCGATTTGTTTGTGAAATATTTCACAAAGTATTCGTCTCGCTGCGTCCCCTGGATGCGCAGCGCAGGACAATGACTCACGCCCGCTTCGCTCAAGACGCAGAGACGCAGAGAAAAAAGAAGTTTGGACCACAGATTGGTCAGAAAAACGCGTAGCGGAATTCGGAACGAATTTCGGTCCCTTGCAAGACCCCCACCACCCCGAGGGATTTTAACGCAAATCAAGGCGCTGAAAGGACGCAGCCTTAACGCGCTTGCGTGTTGTCGGCAAGCCAGGCCGCGTATTCACTAGCCCCGATGTCGCCGGCAGCCAGAGCCAGGGTCTGGAGCACGGCTTGCTCTTCAGGCGCACAAAGCTGCAAGCCGTTGGCAGCCAAAAAGGTGTACGCGGCCATGAACCCCGTTCGTTTGTTGCCATCCACGAAGGGGTGGTTCTTCACGATTCCTTCCGCATAGGAGGCGGCCATCTCACATAACGAGGGATCAGCATAAGAAAAGAGTTGCTGCGGTCGGGCCAAGGCCGACTCCAGCAAACCTTGATCACGCACCCCGTCGCTGCCACCAAAGCGAGCAATCAAAGCCACATGCATGGCCAGTGCGATTTCTATATTTATCCAAACAGGCTCTTTCATTTAGCAAGTTCACGCAGTGCGTTCCGGTAACGATTCATACCTTCTTCAGCCAGCTGCATCACTTCCTTAAACCCAGGTCGATCCTGATGAATGACCAAAGAATCATTGGGAGCCTCGGTGAGATAGAGCATGGCCCCTTCTTGGACGCGGAGGGCTTGCAATGCTTCTTTGGGCAGCACGATGCCGAGTGAGTTTCCGATGCGACGAACTTTGGTTTCAATAGTCATGAAATAACATGCGTTATAACAACGCTCCGTGTCAAGCAGGCGGGTGTTGCAACAGGGGTAGCAGCCGGTGGACCACTCAGGAAGCCTTCCAAGCTTGCATCTGTGGCAAGAAACCTTTAGTATACGGCCTTATGGCACACGAACTCCCATCTTTACCCTACGCGCACAATGCGCTTGAACCTCACATTGATGCCAAGACCATGGAGATTCATCATGGCAAGCATCATCAGGCCTACGTAACCAACTTGAACAAAGCTTTGGAGGGGAAAGCTGATCTCGAGGCAAAATCTATCGAAGATCTGATCATTGTTCTTGATGCGGTGCCCGAAAGCATCCGGACTGCGGTCAGAAACAACGGTGGTGGTCACTGGAACCACACCTTTTTCTGGGGCATCATGGCTTCCGGCGCGGGTGGCACTCCTAGCGGCAGCCTGCAGGAAGCCATTGTCGGCACCTTTGGAAGTTTCGATGATTTTAAAGCCAAGTTCGAAGCAGCTGGCCTCTCTCGATTTGGTAGCGGTTGGGCTTGGCTCATCCAGGATCCCTCCGGTGCATTGGTCATCACCTCAACCCCGAACCAGGACAATCCTCTTATGGACGGCTCTGGCACACCATTATTGGGAGTTGATGTGTGGGAACACGCCTATTACTTGAACTATCAAAACCGGCGTCCTGACTACCTCAAAGCTTGGTGGAACGTCGTGAATTGGTCTGCGGCTGAGGCCCTCTATAAAGCCTAAATAAGCCATCTCAAAAATCATGAAAGCTCCCGATGGCCCTTGCGCGATCGGGAGCTTTCTGTTTTTCTGAGGACTCCCACTCCTTCTATGGCTCTGATCAACGAAAACTTTTTAAAACTTCAAGCGGGTTACCTCTTTCCAGAAATTGCTCGACGGGTGCGCGCCTACAGCGAGGCCAATCCCGAAGCTACCATCATTCGATGCGGCATCGGCGACGTGACCGAGCCACTTCCCGCTGCTGCGAGGGAGGCTATGCACGAGGCCATCGACGAACTCGGCGTCAGAGAGACTTTCCGTGGTTACGGGCCAGAGCAAGGCTACGAATTTTTGCGGCAGGCCATTGCGGAGCATGATTACCAAAAGCGTGGCCTTGCCGTGCAAGCCGACGAAATCTTCGTGTCGGATGGGTCCAAATGCGACTCGGCCAACATCCTCGATATTCTTGGAGCCGGCAACGTAGTAGCCGTGACAGACCCGGTTTATCCGGTCTATGTGGACACCAATGTCATGGCCGGAAATACCGGACAGGCGCAAGCGAACGGGAGCTTTGAGGGCCTTCTTTATCTGCGGGCTGATGCCAGCAACGGATTCGTGCCGCCACCTCCTTCGGAGCATGCCGATGTGGTGTATCTCTGTTTTCCGAACAACCCAACCGGGGCCACTGCGACTCGGGAGCAGCTCAGCGAATGGGTTGCTTATGCCCAGAGGGAGAATGCCTTGTTATTGTTTGATGCTGCCTATGAAGCTTTTATTCAGGAGCCCGACATTCCGCACTCTATCTACGAAATTCCAGGTGCAGAAACCTGCGCCATTGAATTTCGAAGCTTTTCAAAAAATGGAGGATTCACCGGCGTGCGTTGCGCTCTGACCGTCGTGCCCAAAGGTCTAACCGGAAGAACTCAAGGCGGGGCGCGGCAAGCATTACACCCTTTGTGGGCTAGGCGTTCCACCACCAAATTCAATGGGGTCAGCTATCCGGTGCAAAAAGCCGCGGCAGCTTTGTATAGCGCGCAAGGACAAGAGCAGGTGCAAAATCTAATTCGCTTTTACATGGAAAATGCCAAAATTCTTCGCGAAGCGCTGGAGAACCAAAACTGGCAGGTCTACGGCGGCCAAAATGCGCCTTACATCTGGGTGACGACACCGCCCGGAATGAAAAGCTGGGATGTCTTTGATGCGCTGCTCACGCAGCTTCAAATCGTAACCACCCCCGGCAGCGGGTTCGGGGCAGCGGGCGAAGGATATTTCCGTATTTCCGCATTTAATAGCCGTGAGAATATCAAAACGGT
Source organism: Verrucomicrobiia bacterium (assembly GCA_036804205.1). Lineage (GTDB taxonomy): Bacteria > Verrucomicrobiota > Verrucomicrobiia > Chthoniobacterales > CALDSX01 > DAIRSW01. Next base: position 27,952 of record DAIRSW010000005.1, read on the forward strand.
AGCCGAGCGCATTAGTTCTTGGCGACCATAGTGGTTGCCAGCCGACCAGATGAGTCAACCCAACCCTTCATCCGCCACAGCCCAAGCCGAGTGGATCAAGCTTTTGCAGGAGCGCATTCCTTCGACGTCGGTTGACCCGGTTGTTCGCGGCGCTCACGGTGGGGACAAATGGTTTGCCCACGCCATGCCTGCTGCGGTGGTTGAGCCACGTAACACTGGGGAGGTGCAAGAAACCATGCGCATCGCCTCTGAATTTCGGGTGCCGGTGACTCCTCGCGGTGCAGGGGTCGGTTATGTAGGCGGCTGTGTGCCGGTGCAGGGTGGTATTTTGCTCTCCCTCGAAGCCATGGGTGAGATCCTGGAAATCCACGCTGCCGACGGCTTAGCTTTGGTCCAGCCGGCCGTCCGGACAGCCGCCTTGCAGGAAGCGGTGCGAGCCAAACACCTGTTTTATCCACCAGACCCGGCCAGTCGCAAGGACTCCTCCCTTGGCGGCAATGTGGCTACGAATGCAGGCGGGCCGAGCTGTCTTAAGTATGGCGTAACCCGGAATTATGTGCTGGGCTTGGAGGTAGTCTTGGCCAGCGGCGAAATTTTGCGGACCGGAGGAAGAACCCACAAAAATAAAACCGGCTTTGATTTGACCAGCCTTTTTGTGGGATCCGAGGGTCTTCTTGGTGTGATCACTGAAATCACTTTGAGACTCCTGCCGCTGCCACCGGGTCGTGCCAGTCTGTCCGCAGCGTGTCGGGATGCGCAACATGCCGCGTCTGTTGTTGGGGAGATTTTCCGTGCCGGATTTCTGCCTTGCGCTCTGGAGATTGCCGATGCGTTTACCCTCCAAGCGGCTCGTGCCCATCTTGGGCAAGACAAAATTCCGGCTGGCGATGCCCATGTGTTGATCGACTTGGACGGTCAAATCGAAAGTGTTGGTGCGGAAAAGGCTCTGCTCGCGGCGCTTTTAGAAAAGCTTGGGGTTTTGAGTCTCAGGACAGCTGAAGGGCAGGAAGCGTGTGAGGAGCTTTGGGAGTTGCGCCGTGGATTTTCCGCGTCGCTCCGCGCTAGCGGGCTGACTAAGCTTAACGAAGACGTGGTTGTGCCTCGCGGACGTCTTGTCGATTTGATCAATTTCGCACAGGGTTTACAGAAGGAGACTGGATTTCCCATCGCCTGTTTCGGTCACGCTGGCGATGGCAATATTCATGTGAACGTGATGGCAGCCGACTACGATTCGACCGAGGTGAAGACGCGCGTCCAAGAGGTTTTGGATCGACTATTTTCTCAGGTCTTGGCCTGGGGCGGCAGCATTACGGGAGAACACGGGGTGGGTTTGGCCAAAGCGCGTTGGTGGGGGCTGGCAATTTCCGACGTCTCCCAGGCTGTCCATAACCAGGTGAAAACCGCTTTAGATCCAAAGGGAATTTTAAACCCAGGAAAATTCGCCCACACGAATGCCGTTCACGATCCTTGGTGTGAGGCTTCGTAAAGTTTGAGAAATTCGTGTTGCCCTTCCGGTGTGCCCAGGAGAATGAGCTCGGAGCCTTCCGAAAACACAAAGTCGGCGGCCGGGTTGATAGTGGTGGTTTCCTCTGTGCGAGCTGCGAGTAAGTTGCAATCGGTTTTCGCTCGGAAGTCTGTCTCAGCAAGCTTTTTGCCAACAAAAGATCTTGGTGTGGTGACCTTAAAAATAAGAAGACCATCACTGATGACCACAATGTTCTCACGGTTTAGAAGATTGAAGATAACATTCGAGCCCAAGGCCGCATAAGACAAAACAAAGTCAGCTCCGGCACGATGCATCGTCCGGACGTTGCGTTCCAGACTTGCCCGGCAAATGATTTGAATATCTGGCCTAAGTTTTCGGCAGTAAATGGCCAAATAAATGTTCAAGTCATCATTGTGAGGAGTAATAAGGACCGAAGGCGCTTCCATGAAACCTGCTTCGGCCAAAACCTCAAGGCGTGCAGCATCGCCGATGACCGCGCGCTCAGGGTAGCGAATACGTTCCGGTATGGTGTCGATAATTTTGAAGGCGATCGCTCTCTGAGTAAGATACCGAGCGGCAGCGCGTCCGACCCGGCCGCTTCCAATGATAACAACGGGATTGTGCGCGACGTGATAAATGCAAAATAGAGCGTTGTAAGTTTCGATCTGTTCCTTGCTTCCGGCCAAGAGGAGAATGCTATGTTCTCCCAAGACTGTTTCCGGCCCGGCTGGACTAAATTTACCTCGCTCCCAGATGCCAACCACGTTGACTCCGGTTTTTTCGCGCAGTTTTACTTCCAGAATCGTTTTGCCTACCAGAGGTGTCCCGGCTACAGAGGCTTCGGCAATGATGACTTTATGAAAGGTCCCCATGGGATGCGCAGTCGCATCAATTGCAATGGACTGGCGTGCTAAGCCTTGCCCCACCAGTTCTGGTAAGTTGACCAGATGATCGCTCCCGGCCAGTTGCAGCACATCACGCGAGGCGGGAGAGGCCACGGTGGTGGCCACCCTTACCTGGGGAGCAGCCTCTTTTGCAGTAAATGCAACGTTCGCATTGGCGGTGTCCGGCCCGGTGGCTGCAACCAAAGCTGCCTTCTGAATCTGCACGTTGTGGTATGTTTCAGGATCGTCAACAGGTCCCGTCACTACTTGAATGCCCAACTCGCGTAAGGCGATAGCCCTATCTGGTTGTTCGATTAAGAGGGCGTAGGGGATCCCGTAGGCGCTGAGTCGTCTGATGAGCGAGGCGCTGACCGGATCGTAATGGGTCAGTAACACATGACCGTGGGTGGTTGTCGGGAGAGAACGTTGAATGCGTGAGGCCTGATGGGCTCGTACCCAAGGAGCATAGAAGAATTCGATGAAGGTGAAGGGCAGCAAAACCAACAACAGGAAAAGGCCTGTGCCTAAAACTAGGATGGAAAAAAGCTGTCCCAAATCGCTTTTAAAGGTGATGTCGCCATAGCCAAGGGTCGACATGGTCACAAAAGCCCAATAAACCCCAGATATAAAACTGTGCTCCTGACCTTCTGACCGCGCAACGATCTGGAAAACTCCGCTGTAGAGCAGAACCACGAGGGCGACAAAAGTGAGTAGCTTAAAGAATACCCGCAGATTGGGTTTGCCATTGTTCTCACTCAGAGAATCCCCGATGGGCAAGGAGTAGTTTAAAACTTTCATGGCAGGAGATGGCTGGCTGGGCTAGCCGGCCTAGGTTTGAACTGCGACCCGCTTCGGCATTGGGCTCAGAACAGGAAAAGCCCCTTAAGCTTTATGCCAGGCCTTTCACTGCTGCAACAACAGCTTCGGAGGTTATACCAAGCTGCTTCATGACTTCGTCGCCAGGAGCGCTCAAACCAAAGCGGTCAATAGCAACGACAGCTCCATCGAGACCGACGTATTTGTGCCAGAGTCCGCTGACCCCGGCTTCAATGGCCACGCGTTTGCGGCAACCGGAAGGAAGAACGCTTTCACGGTATTCATCCGGTTGACGGTCGAAACGTTCAAAACAAGGGACGCTCACGACCCGGACGCCAGTTCCGAGTTGGTCAGCCGCGGCTAGGGCGTGTTGCACTTCGCTTCCAGAGGCGAGAATGATTGCCTCGAGAGCGCCGCTCTCTTTTTTGGCGACATAAGCGCCTTTGACCACCCCTTCACGACGTGCTTCGACGGAGATGGAGTTTAGGGTTGGAAGCGCTTGGCGGGTGAGAATCAAAGCCGAAGGCCCTTTGGTCTGTTCAACAGCGGCCACCCAAGCACCAGCTGTTTCTTCGGGATCGGCCGGTCGCAAAACATCGAGACCAGGAATGGTGCGCAACGCCGAGACAGTCTCGACCGGCTGATGGGTTGGGCCATCTTCCCCGACTCCGACCGAGTCGTGAGTGAAGATATATATGACCGGCAAGTGAGAGAGCGCCGCAAGTCTGATTGAGGGACGTAGATAGTCAGAGAAAACCAAAAAGGTCGCGCCCGAGGGACGGAAAATGCCGTGGTAAGCTACACCATTAAGAATTGCGCCCATGCCATGTTCGCGAATTCCAAAACGAATATTGCGCTCGCCCCATGACTCCGGCGTCCAATCCTTGGAGCAATTGATGTAGTTCAACGTCGATCCATGAAGATCGGCGCTGCCACTGATCAGGTGCGGGTAGGCTTCTGCCAGAGGCTGCATTACTTCGCTGGCCGCTTTGCGGGTGGCTAGTTTTGCGCCGGCATCAAAAGCAGGAATCACAGACGAAAGGTTGCTCGGGACCTGATGTTCTAATCCTGCCTCAAGCTCTGCCGCTAAACTGGGGTTTGCAGCTTGCCATTCGGCATAGGTTTTTTCCCATGCGTTATGATTCGCTTCCAAAGTTTTTAGGTGATCCGCAAAGAAGCCGCGAACCTCGTTTGAAACAAAAAAGTGCTGGTCAGCAGGGAGCTCTAATCCGGCTCGGGCAGCTTCGGAGAATTTTGCCCCTCCTTCGCCGTGTCCTTTGGCCGTGCCCGCCACTTGAGGAATGCCTTTTCCGATCAGAGTTTTGGCAATAATCATCTGCGGCTTGCCGGTGTTATCTTTGGCCTTTTGAACAGCTGCGGCAAATGCTTGGAGGTCATGGCCATCGACCTCCTGCACCTCGAAACCGTAAGCACGGTAACGAGCGCAAGTGTCTTCGCTTTGAGTGACATCCGCCATAGCGTCCAAGGTCACGTCATTCGAATCGTAGATCAGGATAAAGTTGTCCAGTTTGTTGTGACCGGCAAAGGCGGAGGCTTCCGCCGAGATCCCTTCTTGCAAACAACCATCGCCTGCTAGGCAAAAAATATGATGATCAAAAATGCTGTGCTGAGGGGTGTTAAACCGGGCTTCGGCCATTTTCGCTGACATGGCCATGCCCACCGCGTTGCCGACCCCTTGACCCAAAGGACCGGTGGTTGCTTCGACGCCAGGGGTTTCTGAAAACTCAGGATGGCCGGGTGTGATGGAGCCGAGTTGCCTAAAATTTTTGACTTCCTCAAGAGAGACATCGTGTCCAGACAGATGAAGCCAGGCATATAAAAACATGCTGCCATGGCCGGCAGACTGAACAAAACGATCTCGGTTAATCCAGTTAGGGTGAGTTGGGCAATAACGCATGACCTCGCCGTAGAGGACCGCGCCGATTTCGGCACAACCGAGTGGAAGACCTAGATGACCGCTGCTGCATGCATGTACTGCGTCGATAGCAAGACCGCGAGCTTCGTTGGCGGCCTGGGAGAGGATGGTGGTGTTCATAAATTTACGAGGAATGGCGAACTAAAGTCATTGCTTAAAGAGAGGCGCGCCTGATGTCAAAGAATAATGCCGTTTCCACAGAGGACCATGGACACTGAAAGCCTGCACCATTTCTTAGCTGAGCACCGCTTGAGCAGGTGATCCTGGTTTTGTCGAGGTGGCCCTTTCGCGCCAAGTCAGGATCTCCGGTTCACCTTCGGTGACTAGAATGGTGTGTTCAAAGTGTGCGGAGGGTTGGCGATCGGCGGTGATCACGGTCCAATGGTCGGCGAGGATCTTCACCTCGGGACGTCCGAAATTGACCATTGGTTCAATCGCTAAGGTCATGCCAGGTCGAAAATGGGGTCCGGTATGCTTTTTTCCGAAATTAGGGATTTGCGGTTCCTCGTGCAACTTGCGGCCTACCCCGTGCCCTACAAACTCGCGAACAACGGTGTAGCCACGAGCAAGGACCGATTGTTCAATGGCCGAACACAAATCACCCAGCCGGTTGCCCGGTCGAGCCTGGGAAATTCCAATGAATAAAGCCTCTTCAGTCGCGTTGAGAAGATCCCATGTTTCTGTGCTGACACTGCCAACCGGATGAGTGGTTGCGGTGTCGCCAACCCAGCCGTTTTGGATCACGCCAACGTCAAGCTTAAGAATATCTCCAGGGTGGATGATGCGTCGGCCACCAATACCGTGAACCACCTCTTCATTGACCGAAATGCAAATCTGCCCAGGAAAACCGTGATAACGGAAAAAAGCACTGCGAACGCCCGCATCCGCAAAAAGTTGCTTGGCTCTTAGGTCAATCTCTCCCGTGGTGATGCCAGGTTGGATCATACGGCAAAGTTCTTGCAAGATCGCGTTGGCCGTCCCACAAGCTTGTCGCATAGCGCTGATTTGTTTGCCGCGCTTAATGGGGATCATGATACCCTCTCTTGCTCAAGGAGGTCGCTGATTTCGCTCATCACCTCTTCGCGTGGCCGGGAGGCGTCGATGATCTCCAGAATGCCTTGTGCTTGGTAATAGGATTTTAATGGGAGAGTGTGTTCCTCATAGATGCTCATCCGCCGGTTCAAAACCTCAATACTATCATCAGCTCGCTGAAAAAGTTCGCCTCCGCAGGAGGGGCAGGACTCCTCTTCGCTCTGAACATGAAGACCAAGAGATACGGCGCGACGACAGGCACGACACACTCGACGCGCTAAGGTGCGCTCTTCGATTGTGGAACGGTCGAGCTCCAACCAAATGACCGCTTTAAGAGACTGTTCTCGCTCCTTGAGCAGAGCGTCAAGCAGTTCGGCTTGCGGGATGGTCCTGGGAAAACCATCGAAAAGAAAGCTTTCCTGTTGCAGTGCATCAAGCCAACGGGTCACAAGAGTCATCACCAATGGGTCAGGGGCTAATTTTCCTTCGGCTATGGCGTGAGCGACTTGCTCACCGTAGGCGGTTTTTTGCTCGATCTCCTTCCGTATAATGCTGCCCGTCGAGGTGATGGGGATCATCCATTTCTGATGAATCAATTCAGCGAGCGTGCCCTTGCCTGAGGCTGGTGGGCCTAAAAGAACAAGTCTTAGTGGAGAAATCATGACAAGTGAGAATCAGGGCTGGGGCATTTTGAGGGCTCGACGGTTATCCAACTCTCCCGAGCCACCCCAAGCCCAGAAAATTATGCCTATTGAGCAAAGAAAACAGCCACCCCAATAATGATCAGGATCCCGATGCCTGCATAAAGCCAAATTAGCAGTGAGCCACTGGCAGCGTTGCCAGTTTGCACTGCTCGATCAAATCTGCCACGGATACGGCCTTTTCGCAAGAACCCGTCGTAGTGCCGCTGAATCAAGTGAGTTTCGATCTGGCGCATCGCATCAAGCACCACCCCTACGATAATCAACAGGCTGGTGCCACCAAAGAACGACGCGGGCAGGTAAGGAATGCTGGCAATTTGCTGCAAGCTTTGAGGCATCACCGCGATGATCGCCAAGAAGAAGGCCCCCGCAAAGGTGAGTCGTGACATGGTGTAATCCAAGAAATCGGAGGTCGCCTTGCCCGGACGGATCCCGGGAATGTAGCCGCCCGCCTTTTTAAGATCGTCAGCGATCTGAGCGGGTTGGAACTGCATGGCCACCCAGAAATAACTGAAGAAGAAAATCATGGCCGCCATGAACACATAGAAAAACCAGCCGGTGGTAATAAAGTTGGCCATGCCTTCCGCCATATCCGACTCAGGAAAGACAAAGCTCACGATGGTGGCCGGGAACAACAACAAAGCTTGGGCGAAAATGATCGGCATCACCCCTGCGTAGTTGACTTTCAGCGGCAAAAACTGGGTTTGTCCGCCGTATACCTTGCGACCCACCACGCGTTTGGCGTACTGCACGGTCACCTTACGCTGCGCTTGGGTGATTGCGATGACGGCCGCGATGACGAAAAGCAAAAAGGCAATCATCATCACCAGAAGAATCGGGCTCAAACGTTCGTCACCGGCGTCACCGCTGCCAACAAAGGTGCGCCATGCTTGAATCAAAGCGCCGGGCAACGCTGCCACGATGCTTATCGTGATGATTAAAGAAGTACCGTTGCCCACCCCACGTTCGGTAATCTGATCTCCAATCCACATCAGCATCAGGCTCCCTGCCGTAATGACAAGCACACAGATCGGAATGAAGAAGGTTGGATCCATGGACACCAATGGTGTGCCAAGTTGGTCGATGGTGTCGGTGATACCAGGAAGAAATGAGTTGGCTTGTGGATGCACGAGGGTCAACGAGAAGAAGTAGCCCTGGAACACACACAGGAACAAAGTTAGGTAACGTGTGTATTGTTGGATCTTCTGGCGTCCCCCGTCCTCACGCTCAAGCTTGTTCAGGCGAGGAATCACCGCTTTCATCATCTGCATGATGATCGAGGCGCTGATGTAGGGCATAATGCCTAAGTAAAAAATGGCGCATTGCTCTAAAGCTCCACCGGAAAAAAGGTTAAGCAGTGTCAACACGGTGGCCCCGCTATCCGCCGCCGCTCGGTCTGCGAAGTAGGCATTGAGCACGCCGACATTGATGCCCGGGATGGCAATCACGGCTCCGATGCGCGCCACCACAATCATGGCTAAAGTAAAAAGAATCCGCTCGCGTAACTCGGGGACTTTAAAAATATTGGAGAATGCGGAAATCATGAAGTGTTAGGAGACTAAAAAACAGTAGAAGCAGTAGAAACGTAAGGCGTGCCTGACACGAAGACTCAAGAGAATAATCAAGAGCGAGCGAATGCCGAGGCTTATTGCTCATGCCTAACCTAGGTTTAAGAATTGTGCCTAAGAAAGGGAAGGCGAATCAACACCGGGTTGGGCATCTCGTCTAGTGCAGAAGAGCAAAATTACAAATCGAGTTTTTAAGGAAGTCAACCGCCGAGATTACACGGCTGGGCTAAGGGGACCTATCCCGCAGGACGTCTGACGGGCTATGCGCTTTAAAAAAGCGCACGTCGCTTGGTCTTGGTAGACACCGGCATAGGCTGGTTCGATCAGCGTGCGGTCAACTCACGCTCACCCCTGCGCTTCTGAGCGAAAGGATTGTTGTCGCCGTAGAGTCTCCAAGGACCTTGGGGAACTTCGTTTTCCTCCACAAAACGCCAGTCGGTGACGTCCATCCCGGTCAGGCCGAGGTAATCTCGCACCGCCGGGCTCACATCCAGTCCGGCGCCTTTATTGATGTTGGAAGAAGGACGTTCATTCCCAAAAACGTATTGGTAATGGTCGGTGCGAAACGGACCACAGTCTTCCCACTGAGCGTAAGCAATGCGATCACCTTTACGAATGGCTATCCATCGGCCTTTGCAAACGGACTTCCCTTCGCGCTCAAAGTCGCGAGCAAACCAAGGGATGACCCGACGCGCCTCCGGCTTGGTGCGACCACGGGTGGTGTCGTTGTAGGGCAGAGCAATGTAAAATGGGTTTTGGCGTGGCACAAAAGCCTTTGGAATGTAGTTGCGACGGTTTGCGGGATTCGGATCGTCATAGCCACCAAAGTTGGCTTGCCAGTTTTGATCCCAAGAACTTTTTTTGTTCGCCACCGGATTACGGGGAGGCGCTGCGCTTTCTCCAATCCAGAAGACTGTGGTCACGATATTGGTTCTCCAAGGATATCGACTACGAAACCTGGGCGTGCTAGCAGAACCACGTTCTGATGAACTACGCTCCTGCACCTGCTGCCGACGGTTTGTTGTGGGGATATCCACGGTTGGCTCGAGGCGTTCGAGCGCGTTTTCTCGAAGCTGTTTGGCATACCGCGCAAAGTCAGAGCTGCTTTGATATGGGGACTGGGCCGAGAGAGAAGTAAGCCCAACTGCGGCAACAAGAAGGGACAAAATGGGGAGTCTCATAAGCAGTTTTAGGGAGTCTTTAGGGCGACAAAGAAGATATCAGCAGGGGCACGTAGGATACCAAAGAGAAAGTTATATTGCCCTCATCAGCCAAAGCGGTCAACCCAAAATCCTTCAACGCTCTGGTGCAGTCCGCGAACTTTTTTAAGAAATGCCCTAGCCTTTTACTCCTGACCACGATTGAATGCTAATCTTATGGATGCAATTGATCCGGTGATTTTCTTTTTCTTATTGGGGCTAGCAGGTGGATTAGCAAAATCGGACTTAGACATCCCCGACCAAATTAATAACGCCATCAGCATCTATCTGCTGCTGGCCATTGGCCTCAAAGGCGGGGTGCAGCTTTTTGGGAGCGACTTAGGGCCCGTCGGCGTCCCAGCCTTGGGCACCCTGTTTCTTGGCTGTACCATTCCTATCATTGCCTACTTTGTCCTCAAAAAACTCGGGCGGTTCTCCGGCGTCGACTCGGCCGCTCTCGCCGCCCACTACGGCTCCACCAGCGTCATCACTTTTGCGGTGGCGCTGAATGTGTTGCAACGGCAGGAAGTGGAATACGAATCCTTCATGGTGGTGCTGTTGGTCATTCTAGAAATCCCAGCCATCATTGTAGGCCTCATGCTCGCCCGTTTAACCCATGCCACCTCGACCGTCCACTGGAGCGAGACCCTCAGAGAAGTGGCTCTCGGCAAAAGCGTGCTGCTACTGGTGGGAGGGTTTATTGTCGGTTGGGTCAACGGCCCTGAGCGCATGGCGGACATTAACCGACTCTTCATTGATCCTTTTAAAGGAGTCTTGGCGCTGTTCATGGTAGGCATGGGGGTTTCCGCCGCCCGCCGCCTGGGTGAACTCAAAAAAGCGGGCCTGTTTTTGGCTGTGTTCGCGATCGTGATGCCCATAGTTTCGGCAACACTAGGGATCCTGGTCGGTAAACTCTGCGGCTTGTCTCTCGGAGGCACGGTATTGCTGGGGATCTTGGCAGCGAGCGCAAGCTACATCGCCGCAACCGCCGCAGTTCGGGTGGCGTTGCCTGATGCCAACCCCGGCTACTACCTGGTCGCTTCTTTAGGCATCACTTTCCCTTTTAACGTGCTGGTAGGGATACCCCTGTATCAAGCCATCGCTGGCTGGGTGGGTGCCGGGTGAGTTGCTTTTCCCAGCCAACACTCGTAAGCTAGAGCCATATGAGCACAGTGCTAAATAAGCCCCCACGCGTGAACCTCAGGTCGCCTGAAGTCATGACTCGGGTGCAGGCTGAGGTGGAAGCGCATTATCGATCCACCATCGTGGAGCGAATTCGCGATCAGGGCAACCAACTTACGGTTGGTCAAACCACGGTGCTGCTGGCCAAGCAGTTCGGGTTCTGTTATGGCGTGGAGCGAGCCATCGACCTGGCTTATGCAGCTCGGAAAGTCTTCGAAAACGAGCGCCTCTTCATCCTGGGCGAGATTATCCATAACCCCGAGGTGAACCACCAAATCGGCGTGATGGGCATCAAAAATTTGATCGGACCTGGTCGCGAAGCCGAAATTGCAGACCTTAAGCCCGAAGACGTCGTCATCGTCCCCGCTTTCGGGGCAACGACCGGCATTATGGACGCCATTCAAGAGCGCGGTTGCCGCATCGTGGACACCACATGTGGTGACGTGATGAGCGTTTGGAAAAGGGTTCGTCAGAACGCGCGTGAAGGAGTCACCTCCATCATTCACGGCAAGGCTGATCACGAAGAAACCAAAGCCACCAGCTCGCGGGCGCTAGGCCAAGGCAATGGACATTACGTCATTGTTCTCACCTTGGAAGAAACCGATTTGGTCTGCAATTACATCCGGCACGGCGGTAATCGCGAGGATTTTTTAAGCACCTTTGCGGGAGCCTGCTCCGAGGGCTTTGACCCCGACCAACATCTTCACGTGGTCGGTGTGGCCAACCAAACCACTATGCTACGTGGCGAAACTGAGGAGGTCCAGCGACGCATCAGACAGGCTGTTCTGGATCGCGATGGCCCGGAGTTCGGTGGAAAGAATTTTCGTTTTTTTGACACTATTTGCGGTGCAACGCAAGAAAGACAAGATGCACTCCGCGAGATGCTTTTAAGCGCCATGGACGTCCTGCTCGTGGTGGGAGGCTACAATAGCTCCAACACTTCGCACCTGGCCGAGATCGGTCAGGAACGATTGCCGACCTTCTTCATTCGAAACGCCTCCCGACTCGAATCAGCAGAGAAAATCGTGCACTACGATCTCCACGCCAAACAAGAAACCACCTCGACCAACTGGCTCAAGACGGATGGCGCGATTGTCGTGGGTGTTACGGCGGGTGCCTCATGCCCCAACAATTTGGTCGAAGACACCATCACCCGAGTGTTTGAGCTACGCGGCGTTTCTAAAGACCAACTCCAGCAGCAAGCCTAGACATTCGATGTTGGACACTGCTGCCCAGTCTTAAGGCATGGCTGAGAAACCGATTTTGATTGTCGGTGCCGGCATCGCGGGGGTCTTGATAGCTTGGAGCTTGACCCGCCACGGCAAAAATGTGGTCCTGGTTGATGACGAGCGGCCGGGCCGCGCTTCACCCGTCGCGGTCGGCTTGGTGAATCCCATCGCAGGTCTGCGCCTCAACTGCGCGGCCTACTATGAGCAATACTTGTCTTCGGCGCATGAGACCTATGCTCAGTTCTCCGAGATCGTTGGCCGACCTATCTTTCAAAGCATGGACGCCCGAAGGTTT
>DAIRSW010000006.1:0-21971 GCA_036804205.1 Verrucomicrobiia bacterium
AACGGTTGCTCTATGGGGGACCATGGTCTGGATTTCAAGTTTCTCCCCAATGGGGCGAGCCCGGTGGAAGCGCGCCTCAATCGTTTTGAGCTGCGAATGTCTGAGTTGAGCTGTGGACGTTTCTCGTGGACCGAAACTCGTTCCGAGTTCCGCTACGTGCGCCTTTTTTATGCTCGGTTGGCGTAGGGCTTGAGGGCTTTGGGCCATTCGAATTGGCCGTCCGGTTTTGTGTAGGTTTCCAGTAGCGCCACGTACAAGCGTGGGAGAGCGGTGCCCGAGCCGTTTAAGGTGTGACAGAATTTATTTTTTCCATCCGCATCTTTGAAGCGCAACTGCATCCGGCGAGCCTGATAATCTTCAAAGTTGGAGCAGCTGGAGACTTCTAAGTATGCATCTTGACCGGGTGCCCATACTTCGATGTCGTAGGTTTTCGCGGCGCTGAAGCCCAGGTCACCGGTGCAGAGCTCAATAACGCGGTAGTGGAGGCCTAAGCGTTTTAGAACCTCCTCGGCGTGCAAAGTGAGTTCCTCCAGAACCTGGTAAGAGGTTTCCGGATGCACTAATTGTACTAACTCGACTTTATCAAATTGATGCATGCGGATGAGTCCACGGGTATCGCGTCCGGTAGCTCCGGCTTCGCGACGGAAACACGGCGTGTAGGCGGTCATTTTTCTTGGCAGCTGGTCGAGCGCCAAGATCTCTTCGCGATAAAGATTGGTGACCGGCACCTCTGCGGTGGGGGCTAGGAATAGTTCGTCCTCCGGCAGAGCGTACATGTCTTCTTCAAACTTGGGAAGCTGGCCGGTGCCAATCATGGCCGGTCGCCGAATAAGAAAGGGTGGGCTAACTTCGGTATAGCCGTGCTCGGTGGCGTGCAGGTCCAGCAGAAAAGAGATGAGCGCGCGTTGGAGCTTGGCTCCTTCGCCTAAGAAACAGGCAAAGCCGCTGCCAGAAATTTTTGCGGCACGTTCGAAGTCCAAAAAGCCGAGCCGATTGGCGATGGCCAAGTGGTCTTCGGCTTGGTGTTTGGGTTTTTCGCCCCACTCCCGCAGCACGGGATTGGCGTCGGCGTCTTTTCCGACCGGGCATTCGGGATGCGGCAGATTGGGGGTTTCCAAAAGCAAGCGCTCTTGCTCGGCCAGGGCTTGCTCGGAAGATTGCCGGGCCGCGTCCATTTTTTCAGCAAATCCTTTAACGGTGGCTTCTAGTTCGGTGGTGGATTCGCCTTTCTTTTTTAGCATCCCGATTTCTTTGGAAAGCCGGTTGCGCTCGGCTTGCAGTTCTTGCAAGGCACCTTCTTCGGCGCGACGCCGTTTATCGGTATCGAGAATGGCGGCCACCTGGCCCTCCCAGATGAGGTTGCGGTTGCTCAACCGGGTTTGAGCCTCCTCAGCGTGCTCGCGTAAAAATCGTAAATCCAACATGCGGCTCACCTTGCCCAAGTTCTGGGCAGTTGCCAAGCTTGGAGTTGGGTTATTTCTCGCTGGAGATCATGCTTTCGGTTCGCCTAGACGATGGGATGCCCGAGCAACTCCATGGCGCGACGAAAAATCCCGTTGACGGGCCAGAGACGTCCTTCTCCAGAATAACCACAGGCTTGCATGCCATCTTCAGGCCCGATAAAATGGTGACCGCGATCGCGGAGGATGGCCACGTTGCTTTGGGTGGCGGGGTGCTGCCACATGTGCCCGTTCATGGCTGGGGCAATTAAGACAGGTCCTCGGTAGGCGAGGTAAATCGAGGTCAGAGCGTCCGGGGCCAGGCCATGCGCCAGCTGAGCGATGAGATGAGCGGTGGCCGGAGCGAGAATAAGAAGACTCGCTTGATCGGCAAGTTCGATGTGCCCGGGTTGCCAGCCTTGCCCTTCTTCCCAGAGATCCACGATGACAGGTTCGCGGGCTAAGGTCTGGAGGGTGAGCGGGGTGATAAATTTGCTTCCATTTTCCGTGAGCACAGGAAAAACGCTCAGCCCGCCTTCGCGACGCAGTAAGCTGGTAAGTTCAGCCGCTTTGTAGGCGGCAATGGAACCGCTCACGCCTAAGACCACGGATTTCGGAGAGGGATCAGACGGGTCAGAGGTAGTGGACATGAACTGGTGTGATACCGGGAGCGGGAGCGTCGCTGGGTCTTGATCACGTTGCTATGGAAAATGGTGGGCGATGAGGGATTCGAACCCCCGACCAACTGGGTGTAAACCAGCCGCTCTACCACTGAGCTAACCGCCCCAATTTTCCAGGTGAACCGCAACTCACCCGACAAGTGATACCATCCCTTATATTTTGGCGAAGATCAACTCAGATCTCCATCCATTCGGTGTGGAAGACGCCTGGTTTATCGATGCGCTCGTAGGTGTGGGCTCCGAAGAAATCACGTTGGGCTTGCAAAAGATTGGCAGACAGCCGCTCCGAGCGGTAGCTATCAAAGTAGCCGAGGGAGGCGGTGAAGGCCGGCACGGGGATGCCATTGGCAATGGCCAAGGTGATGGCTTTGCGCCAACCGGCTTCGGAGGTCTTAAGCACGTCCGTAAAGTAAGGCGCTAGCATAAGATTGGCCAGGTCGGGCTGCGTTTTGTAGGACTCGGCAATGCGATGCAGGAAGCGAGCCCGGATGATGCAGCCCCCGCGCCAGATGGCGGCGATGTCTTCGAAGTTCAGGTTCCAGTCGTGCAAACGCGAAGCAGCTCCGAGAAGGGACATGCCTTGGGCGTAGCTGACGATCTTGGAGGCATAGAGCGCTTGGCCTACGGCTTGGATCATTGCTTTTTTGTCGCCGGTGAAAGGCTGGGCCTGGCGCGCGGGTAAGATTTTTGAGGCCGCGACGCGTTCGTCTTTCAGGGAGGAAACCACCCGCGCCTCGACTGCGGCGTTGATGGTGGAGACCACCACGGCCATGTCGATGGCGGATTGGAGGGTCCACCGACCGGTGCCTTTTTGGCCAGCTTTGTCCATGACCACATCCACTAATGGTTTGCCGGTGTCAGGGTCGTGATAGGCTAGAATTTTTGCTGTGATCTCGATAAGATAACTGTCCAGCTCGCCCTCGTTCCATTCGGCAAAGGTGTCGGCTAACTCCCGGGCGCTGAGACCCAACACGTCGGAAAGAATGGCGTAGGCCTCGCAAATCAGCTGCATGTCGCCGTACTCAATGCCGTTGTGCACCATTTTCACGTAATGCCCCGCACCACCGGGACCCATGTAACGGCAGCATGCTTCGCCTTCGACTTGCGCGGCGATTTTGGTGAAGATGGGCGCGACAGGCTCCCAGGCTTCGGGGGTACCGCCAGGCATGATGGAGGGGCCTTTCAGAGCGCCTTCTTCGCCGCCAGAAACGCCTGCTCCCAGAAATCTCAGTCCCTTCGCGCCCAGGGTCTCGGCGCGTCGTTGCGTGTCGGTGTAAAGAGAGTTGCCGCCATCAATGATGATGTCGCCCTCCTCAAGAAAAGGGATGAGGCCATCAATCACCGCATCGACCGGGGCTCCGGCTTTGACCATAATCATGGCTTTGCGCGGGCGCTCCAGGGAGGCCACAAACTCTTCAACGCTGCTGGTGGCGCGAATGTTTTTTCCCGAACCATGTTTGGCCACAAATTCGTCGGTGGTGGCTTGAGTGCGGTTATACACGGAAACAATAAAGCCTTTGCTTTCCATGTTACGGACCAGGTTTTGCCCCATCACTGCGAGTCCGATGAGGCCGATGTCAGAAAGTTTTTCCATAGAGAATATTACAAACGAGGGTTTGGAGTTTAACGAAGGCCATGCTAGGAGCGCTCAGGCCTATTGGCAAACAAGAAATGTGATTATGAATTTGCCGAATCAGCTCACTGTCTTTCGTCTTTTCCTGACCGGCGTGTTTGTTGTCGCGATGAGCATTGATTTGCCCGGGGCGAAAGTGGTGGCGTTTTTGGTGTTTGTGGTGGCAAGTCTTACGGATTGGGCGGATGGAGCCATCGCCCGGGCGAGAGGGTTGATCACCGACTTTGGCAAACTGATGGATCCTTTAGCCGACAAAATTCTGGTGGCAGCGGCTTATATTTTGTTTATCCCGCTGGGCTTGGTGCCGGGTTGGATGGTAATCGCGTTGATCTCGCGAGAGTTTGTGATCACTGGTCTGAGACAGATCGCGGCGGGCCAAGGCCAGATTCTCGCTGCGGAAAAGCTGGGCAAACACAAAACCATTTGGCAAATGGTGACCGCAGTGGTGCTGCTTCTTTATGTGGCCTTACAAGATCTGGCCTTTTGGTTTTCGTCTTTAGAGCAGGTGGAAGGCTGGGGCCAAACGACCGCGGGCATCTCCTTGCGCTGGGTGCTGTTGAGCGTGGTTTTTCTTTTGACCATGCTCAGCGCCATCAGTTACCTGTGGAAAAACCGAGCCTTAATTTCTGAATGCTAGGACGGAAGCCGTCCGGAGACGAACGGTCTGCTTTTACAAAAGCCCCCGGTTGCATCGAAAGATCGCGTCAAATGTCATGGCTGAACCTTCCTCCAAAGCGTAACAAGTATCAAGGAACATAAGGTGCAGGCTCAGAGCATCCTGGCCAGACACCTGCTCTTTTCAATTTGCTTTGCAAGGTTGCGTTGCGCCTGGTCTAGGTTTACAGGTTGTGCTCTTACTGAACCGATTTTTTCGGAGCTCGAGTTACTTCCTTTACTTTATCTATGACCGAAACTTCTGTGTTGTCTACCCCCCAAAAAACATCCGATACCACACCATCGATTCCCACCGAATTACAAATGCAAGAAGCAGCCGGCTGGATCAGCGGGTTGCGTCAGGAGATGAGTCGGGTCATTGTCGGCCAAAAATATTTGGTGGATCGTTTGATCCTCGGCCTCCTGAGCAACGGACACATCTTGTTGGAAGGCGTGCCCGGCCTGGCTAAGACGTTGGCAGTGCGCACTCTGGCCGGTGCCATCCAATGTGGTTTTCAACGGCTCCAGTTTACGCCCGATCTGTTGCCGGCAGATATCATTGGCACGCTGATTTTTAATCCGCAGACCGGTGCCTTTCAGACCAAGCGCGGGCCGATTTTTTCGAACTTAATTTTGGCTGACGAAATCAACCGGGCTCCCGCCAAGGTTCAGAGCGCTTTGTTGGAGGCTATGCAGGAACGGCAGGTTACGATTGGCGAGGAGACTTTTAAGATGGCCGACCCTTTTTTGGTGTTAGCCACGCAAAACCCTTTGGAGCAGGAGGGCACTTATCAGTTGCCGGAAGCCCAGCTGGACCGCTTCATGTTTAAGCTGCTGGTGGACTATCCTAGCAAAGAGGAGGAGCGTTTGATCTTGGATATGATGGGAACCAGCGCTCCGAAATTGAACGTGGACGCTGTGGTGAACCCACAAGCTGTGATTGCAGCCCGCGACATGGTCAACCGGGTGCACGTCGAAAATAATCTAAAAGATTATATTGTGAATCTGGTGTGGGCGACCCGGCACCCTGCGGAATATCAACTCAAGCTGGACGGTTTGGTTCGTTATGGAGCAAGTCCACGGGCAACCATTTTCTTGACTTTAGGTTGTAAAGCTCATGCTCTCCTTGAAGGCAGAACCTTTGCGACGCCGCACGATGTGAAAGCGGTGGCTCACGATGTGTTGCGTCACCGGGTGATGGTGAGTTATGAGGCAGAAGCCGAGGGCTTGACTAGTGAAAAAATTATCGACCAAGTTCTGGCCGGGGTGGAGGTTCCTTGATGCGTCCGCATCTGCGCAAGGTGCGAGAGGAGCGCGGGGCCATTTTCTGAAACATGGAATCTATTCGCGAGATCATTAAAAAAATTCGTCGCCTCGAAATCCGCACTCGACGGATGGTGGATGAAAGCGTGGCCGGCCAGTATCACAGTGTCTTTCGTGGCCGAGGCATGAATTTTGAAGACGTGCGTCCGTATCAGGTGGGCGACGACACCCGCAGTATTGATTGGAACGTGACCGCTCGTTCAGGCGAGCCGCATATTAAAATCTACACCGAAGAACGCGAGCTCACCATTCTGCTGGCTTTGGACCTAAGTGGCTCAGGAATTTACGGAAGCGTGGAACGCAGCAAAAAGGAAATCGCCGCCGAGTTGGCTTCGGTCCTGGCCTTTAGCGCAGTGCGCAACAATGATCAGGTGGGCCTGTTGCTCTTCACCAGTCAAAAAGAATTGTTTTTGAGACCTGCCAAAGGGCGCTCTCATGCTTTGAGAATTATTCGTGAAGCCTTGTTCTATGAGCCGCAACAACAAGGCACGGATGTGGGTGCTGCTTTAGAGTTTCTCGGTCGACTACCTCTGCGCCGAGCGGTTTTGTTCGTTCTTTCGGATTTTATCTGCCCAGACTTTGAGCGTGCTTTAATGGTGGCGGCGCGCAAGCACGACGTGGTGGCGGCCCGGCTAGAAGATCCGGCTGAGCACCAGCTGCCAAAAGTTGGTTGGGTGTCTTTACAAGATCCAGAGAGCGGTGAGCTGATTGAGGTGAACACCTCGGATCCAATCGCTCGCGCGGAATGGGAGCGCGCCCGTCTCGCGCAAAGAGAACGAGTGGAAGCCACTCTGCAACGGCAGAATGTGGATTTGATCGATATCCGAGTGGATCAAGATTATCTCCCCAAACTTCGAGGCTTCTTCCGTCGACGCGAGCGTCGTATGCTTTTGCATATGTGATGTGTTTTCGAGGCCTTGCAGTGGGAGGCCCGCATTGTTGAAACGAATTATTATTCATGGAAAAAACACCGCTACCAGATGACATTTTTGATATCGTTGGTCCGTTCGAAGTCACTACGACCACCGGGCCATGGCTCTGGATATTGTTGGGCTGCGTGGCTTTGCTGTTAGGCTTTCTCGTGCTGTGGCTAAAATCGCGTGGCCCGGACACGCTGGCTCAAGCTCGGGCCGGCGAGCAGGCGTTTGCGATCCTCAATGAATTGCGAAACAACACGAGCCTGGGTTTACGCGAGGTCGCGCAGCAAGCCAGTAACGTTTTACGAGATTATTTTATGGTGGCTTTCGCTTTGCGGTCGCCCTATCAAACTTCGCAGGAATTTCTGCGAGACCTCAGTGAGCGACCCCGGTTGCGTGAAAGGGTCAGAGAAAAGGTGGCCGACTTTCTCGAGCTGGTTGATCCTCTTAAGTACGCTCCTGACCTACCGATGGAAACCGATCAGGCTCGGTTGATCGACCAAGCCTGCTCCGTTTTGGAGAGCGCTGAAGACGTGGTTTTACAAGAAATTCGAGTGGCCGGAAATTACGGAGGTGGCTCATGACCAGGACTTTTTTTGAACTGCAAAATCCCTGGTGGCTACTTCTTCTGTTGGTGATTCCACTCATGGCCTGGTGGCGCGGACGACGCGGACGTGGCCCGGCGGTGGTATTTGGGGCTCTCCGGGAGATGCCCCGCTCGTGGCGCGGCAACCGAAATCGACGGGGTTTTATGCTGGCCTCTTTTTTGTATCCGGGAATTGCCTTGCTGGCTCTGGCCATGGCTCGGCCATTAAATGTGACCTCCACAACGGTAGCGCGTAATAGCGGGATTGACATTATGATCGTGCTGGATGTGTCGCGCTCCATGTTGGCAGAGGATTTCACTATTGGCGGCCGAAGAGCCAATCGTTTGGAAGCAGTTAAACAGGTAACCGACCAGTTCATTGCGGAGCGTCAGGCCGACCGGATGGGACTGATTGCTTTTGCCGGGCGTCCTTACCTGGTGAGTCCACTCACCTTGGATCACTCGTGGTTGCAACGAAATCTGCGGCGCGTGCGCATCGGTTTGGTTGAGGATGGGACGGCGATCGGCTCTGCCATTGCCACGGCAGCGCGACGCCTGGAAAGCTCCGACGCACCAAGTCGGGTGATTGTTCTGCTGACGGATGGTGAAAATAACTCGGGCAAAATATCTCCCCCGGACGCGGCAGATGCGGCCGCAGCATTGGGTCTCAAAATCTACACTATCGGAGCTGGCTCCCCCGGCCCCATTGCCCTACCTTTTACCCTGCGTAGCGGCCAGCCCATCTTTGTGGAGTATGACGAAGATAGCTTACGAGAAATTGCCACCCGGGCGGGGGGACGATATTATCAGGCTTCAGACGCGGAAACGCTTGCTCGTATTTATGATGAAATTGACCGCCTGGAGCGTCATGAAATCGAGACCGACGAAGTCCGAGAAGTTGACGAACTTTATCAAATTCCATTGTCCATCGGTTTGAGCATGGTGCTGCTGCAGGTGCTCCTTTCTTTAACTGCTTTTCGCTTAACTCCCTAGGCCTGTGTTCCCTATGAGCTTTTCACACCCTCACTATTTATGGCTGATGTTACTGGCCGTGCCCCTGGTGGCGATCGCGGTCTGGTCCATTCGACGTTCCGCACGTTTGGCGCGCTTTTTGGCTGCCCCTCGTTTAGCAGGACAACTTCTGCCTGCGAACGTATCGCGGCAACGCGCTTGGAAATACGGCTTTTTCAGCTTGGCGTTAGTTTTTGGAGTTGCGGCCCTTGCGGGTCCGCGTTGGGGTGTTGAGGAGGTCGCCGAAACTCAGTTTGGCCGGGATGTGGTTTTGGTTTTGGATGTGTCCCGCTCCATGCTGGCGGTTGACGTGCCCCCCACTCGATTGGCCCGAGCCAAGATCTTTTCTGAAGAACTGTTTAACACCTTGCGGGGTGACCGGATTGGCTTGGTGGCATTCGCAGGACGCGCATTTTTGCAAGCACCTCTGACCACCGACACCAATGCGTTGTCGCGAACCTTAACCGATCTGGATCCCGAGGTGATCCCCGTGGGAGGCTCTAACCTTGCCGATGGCTTGCGGGTAGCACGGGAAGCTTTTGGCGAGGAGCTCAACAACGCCGATCGTGCCGTAGTGCTGGTCAGCGATGGAGAAGAATTACGCGCTGATGCACGGCGTGAGGCCGCGGCTCTGACCGAGTTGGGAATCAAGATTTTTTCGGTGGGCGTCGGTACCCCGGAGGGCTCGACCATCCCCATCCCGGATGAGTTCGGACGACCGGGGTCTCAATACGTTCGGGATCCTCAAGGCGGTATAGTTACGGCTCAGTTGGATGAAGTTCTGCTTCGCGAAGTGGCGGAGCTTTCCGGTGGCGCTTACACCAATCTTAACTTGGCCACGGAAACCATGCAGACCCTTTTGCTGGCTGGCTTGCGAGATATGGAAGCGGTCGAAGGAGAAGAGCTGGTTCAGTTTCTGCCGATCGAGCGATATCAGTGGTTTTTATTGGTCACACTCCTTCTGAGCATTATAGCGTGGGCCATTCCAGAGGGCTCGGTTAAAAAGAGTTCCGTCAAGACCGGAGCAGATGCGACCGGGATGAAAATCGCGGCACTCCTTTTGGTAACGGCTCAATTGAACATGCAGCTTGTTTTGGCTGAGGCGACGTCCGCGCCCACGCCTTCGGCAGGAGACCAAGCATTGCTGGAACAGAACGCTCTGGACGCATATGAAGCCGGAGAGTATGAAAAAGCCCTCGAGATTTTTGAGACGCTAGGAGCCAAAGAGTCCGCAGATCCAAGCACGTTGTTTAACGCCGGCGCTGCGGCTTACAAAAATAATGAGTGGGACGATGCACTCGAGTTTTTTGGCAAAAGCTTGCGCCATAGCGAACGGTCCAAGCAAGCACCGAGTCATTACAACTTGGGTAACACCCTTTTTCGTAAGGGCGAGTTCTCAGAACGGAACGAAGATAAGATCGCCAGCTGGCGCTCATCATTGCAGCACTACGACAGCGCTTTGCAGATCGACCCGGACGATGAAGAAACCCGGATCAACCGAGAGATCGTCGCGGAACGATTGCGGCAGTTGGAAGAGGCCATGGCCCAAGCACAACAACGCACGGGTCAAGGGCAAGGGCAGGGTACTGGCATGCCTACCGAAGGAGAAGAGGGGCAGGGGGAAGGTTCCTTTCCTGACGAAATCCCGGAGATGGAACGCGAGCAGCCTGAGGAGGGAGAGATCGAGGCGGATCAAGGCTCAGGCGAAGAAGAGCAACAACCTCAGACCGGCGAGGGTGGGAGAATGAGCCCAGAAGAAGCCCAACGACTTTTTGAATCCCTAGAATCTGAAGAAGATCGCGTTTGGCTGCATGAACGGGTTCCCATTGAAGGTGTCTATAAAGATTGGTAGAAGCATAGAGAATTTTATGAAGAACAAACACATAACCCAGGGAGCTTTGCTGCTGTGCGTGGGGCTGACTTTTTTTTGGGGAACTGCTGCTTCGGCCCAAGAAGAAGTGGAGGCCGCACTCAGCGCAAACCGAGTGTCCTTAGGCCAACCCGTGCAGTTGAGGGTCACCATTCGAAACGGTCAGGCCGAGCAACGACCCGTAATTAGCGAGGTGCAGGGCTTGGACATTCAACATGTCGGAGTGCAAATGCGCACGGAAATGTCGCAAGGCCGAAATTTTCAAATTTCGAGCACCCAAGTTCATACTTATTTGGTGACACCGAGGCAGGAAGGCGAATTTGCGATTCCGCCCATTGAGATCCGAGTGAACGGTCAAACCCTTAAGACCGATGCCCTCACTTTGTTGGTCGTGGGCGGTTCTTCGGATCCTGCCCAGGCAGATAGCGAGCCTGAGCTGTTGGAAGATGAGACGGCGCGAGGCTCCATTGTTTTGCCACGTACGCGTTTGTTTGTGGGGGAACAGGTGCCAGTGTCAGTGCGCTTTAGCTTTGATCCGGCACGCCCCATTCGACTTGATTCTTTTCCGACTTTTAACACCGACGGATTTACCTCGGCACGGCTGTCGCAGCCCCGAGAAGAAATGTTGGAGGAAACGGATGGATTGCGTCGCGTGTTCACTTTCACCAGCACGGTAAGCCCACTCAAGTCCGGGAGCGCAAAACTTGGGCCGGCGACTTGGTCCGTCACCGAAGTGATCAATCGCCGGCGAAATGCCTTTCCTTCCATGCGCGACCTGGATCCTACTGACCCCTTCTCTTTTGATCGCCTCTTGCAGGACGCTTTTGATCAGAACGCCTTTGCTGCGCAGACCCGGCAGCTAAAAATTGACGCGCCGGCGGTCGAAATCGAAGTCTTACCCCTGCCCGATGATGGAAAGCCGGATAGCTTTCGCGGAGCGATCGGAAACTTCCAAATGCGTTCAACAGCTGAGCCTTTGCGTTTGCAGCCGGGTGAGCCCTTGACTTTAACTTTGGTCATTACCGGAGAAGGCAACTTTGACCTTGTCGACCTTCCGCAGGCGGATGATTCAGCCTGGAGAACCTATCCTCCCAAAGTCACTTTTGTGCCTCAA
Organism: Verrucomicrobiia bacterium; assembly: GCA_036804205.1. Lineage (GTDB taxonomy): Bacteria > Verrucomicrobiota > Verrucomicrobiia > Chthoniobacterales > CALDSX01 > DAIRSW01. The sequence goes on from DAIRSW010000006.1 coordinate 11,228, forward strand.
GACCTCGTCAGTGGACGTGGCACCAAAACGTTTGAATACGTGATGCTTCCTCAGCCGGGGGCGAAGCGCTTGCCAGAGTTGGAATTTTCATATTTTGACCCAGAACAGGAAACCTATGAAACCTTAAGAAGCGAACCTCTGCTCATTGAAGTCTTGGGTGCAGAATCTCTCAGCGAAGCTCCGGAAGAGCCTGGAGCAGCACCGGTCGAGCAAGTCCAAGCAACTCGCACCCCCCAAGAGACAGCGGAGCAGGTTGAAGAGCGCGCCGACATTGTGATGCCACCGCTCACCCGGCGGGCCTGGCGCCCCCGTGTCAAAATCTGGAAGGATCCGGTGATTATCACCGTCAACGTAGTTGCAGGCGGTTTGTTTCTGGGATGGATGGTTTTGGCTTGGGTCCGACGCAACCAACAAGACGAGGCGCAGAAGGCTTTAAAGCAAGAAAGAAAGAAAATGCAGGCCTCCATTGATTTAATTAGCCGGACCAATGATCCGGTGGAGTTCTGGAGCGCCAGCGGTCGACTCTTGGCAAGAATCTCGGACCAACCGGAAGCCCAGGAACTTATGAAGGCTCGTGATGCGGCCCTTTTTGCCGGCCAAGTTCCCACCTCGATTGATGCAGGGGTCCGCGCCAGATTGTTGAAACTCGTCAAGCAAGAACCAGCGTCGTCAAACATAAATCTGTGATGAAGAATTTTTACCAAAAATATTGGGCAACCTTGGGATGCTTACTCGTGGGTCTTGGCGGGGTATATGCCGAGACACCCTTCGAGCAAGGGGTAACGGCTTACGAGGAAGAAAAGTATCGGGAAGCCACCGGCTTTTTTCTGCAGGACCTGAAGGAAAATGGTCCGGACGCTTTGACTGAGACTTTTTTAGGCAACGCCTATTTTCGAATGAATGAAGGCGGTCGTGCCGCGTTGCACTACGAGCGTGCATTACTGATTGATCCTAGCTACAGTCTTGCGCAGAGCAACTTACAGTTGATCCGCTCTAAACTCGGCTCGCAAGTTGCGGAGCCATACTGGCAGGAACGCCTGTTCCAGGCCCTATCACCGCGATGGATGTGGGTGATGCTGTGCCTGGGATTTTGGTCGACCTCCTTTGCGCTGGGCCGATGGGCGTTTGGCCATCGACGTTTCCGCTGGGTGCTGCTGATTAGTGGTCTTCTGCTCATTTCAGCCAGCACCATACCTCTCCTTGCGCAGTCTCAACTGAACGCGCGGGAATTTGCGGTGATCCTGCCAAACAGCAGTCCAGCGCGGCATGCCCCAGCCTTGAGCGCGCGGACCATGACAGGACTCGCGGCCGGATCCCGTGTGGAGATCATAGCCGAACGCGGCTCTTGGAGTTTTGTGCGAACCCCCAGCGGACGTGAAGGCTGGCTCCCAACCGGTCATCTGGCAGTTATCCAGCTGGAACTGCAAGAGGACAGCCGCCCTCCCCCCGCCGAGGGAGTCTGAACCAAGGTCACTCGGGTCAGGCAGACGACTCAACAAGCTGGAATAAAGTTTGCCCGTCTCTCCAGCGGCCTTCGATCAGAAGATATCGTTTCCCATGCGAGCCAGCATATCGACCTAGGTGGAGTTGTGCCGCAACCATGTTCACGGCTGCGGCCCCCACCCGATCAAGCTGCTCGTCGATACCCGCCAATCCATGCGGATTGCGTCGCCCTTGGCCTGGCACAGAAAGTCCAACAACCGAAATATCCTCAGGAACCCGCACGCCACATTTGGCGAGGATTTTTGATAGCGAGGGTACTGCTTGTTTTTAATAATCTAAAGCAGCAAAGTCAGCCCGAGGCGTATGTCGTAGAGCCCGCAGTCAAAAAGGAAAGCTACGCCAACATTTTCTAACAACCGGGCCTTGAGGTAAGCCCGCGCAAGCCGCTCTTGAAAGTCCTTGAGGGACATAAAAACCAGCTAACTGGCAGATGCAAATATGCGCACTTTCCGGGAAAAATTATTTGACGAGCATACGTCAGCGGCATTATGTGTTATTCACAATGAATGCGCACTCATTTAAGTTAAAAATCACCTTAATCACAGGAATTACGGTGTTATTCCTGGGTTATTCACAAGTAAACTCTGTTTTGGCTGGCCCTTATTACTACAGCGATAGCCCTCAGAGCGGCTACGACGGAGGAAGTGCCAATGGTCACCCCTACCTAGGTGGCATGGTTGCCCTAACCAATTCTCAACGTGGCAGTTTCCTTTTCGACAATGCCGGTGATGAATCCATCAACATCGATTTTGATACCGACACGGGCTGGATGACGGGTATCAAGTTTGGTTATCAATTCCCCGAAAGTGGTTTGGTCAAATACATGCTTGAAACCGAGCTGCTCTACGGCAAGACGGACTTCAATGGCTTGGGCGAGTCCAATGACCTCGCAGCGAAAGTCGGCGGAAGCATTAATACACTCGCTCTGATGCTCAACGGTCTCGTCAAGCTTGATCTTGGAATGTTCGAGCCTTACGGCGGTCTTGGTATTGGTTTCGCCAATGCGAACACTAGCTCATTGACCACGACCGTAGGAGGCAAGGAAGTTGCGGTGGATGATGTCGAAGGATGGGGCTGGGCCTGGCAGATAATCGTCGGGGGGGAAATCATGCTGTTCAGCGATCGAATCGGACTTTTCGGCGAATATAAATACCTCGGTCTTCAAAGCATCGAATCCATCGAACGCTACAGAACGCACGTTTTTGGCACCGGAATCCGGGTGCATTTCTAAAGTTTCCAGCGGAGTTGTCCGTTTATCATATCGCTCTGTGTGGTGTTGAGTGTGCCCACACAGAGCGTTTTTTTATGTACCCATGATGTCGACAAACACGAATCTCCTGCCTATGCTGATGAACCATGTCCGCCCGTCGCTCCTCCAAATCCTCTTCCCTAGGACCTCTAATGGGGGGCATTGCGGTGCTGGGCCTGCTGCTATTCCTGGGCTGGCATTTCGCTCAAGACATCGGCGAGCCTTACCGTAATACGCCCGCCCTAAACCCGGATACCTACCTGGAAAATGCCAACAGTCTGCGCGGCAACACCTATAAATTTCGTGGGATGGTGGACAACCAACTGGCTTGGTCGCCTGATGGCACAAGACTCTTTTCTGTCGAGGTGGAGGAAGCCCTCCTCCCCGTGATGGTGCCTCCAGAACTGCGGGCCACCGGTGTGCAGAGACGTCAGCAATATTTTTTTGAAGTCGAGGTCACCCGATCCGGACTGCTCAATACAATCAGCATGACCAAAGCTTAGAACCGCTCAGCTTGTGCACAGCTGATGGCTCGACAAAGCCGCCTCTTTAGCCTAACATTTGCCTTAGTGACCCCTCCGACATTTTGCACCCTGACGCAATGGCCATGATTACCTCTTCAGCATCCATCTTCCAGCTCTCTTCTCGTCGCTTGAGCATGACGCTAGGGCTCTGCGCGTTGAGCACGCTGCCCGTTTTCTTTCCCCAGCCACTCCTTGCTCAGTCTCCGGATTCTTTAGGGCCTGGTTCGCCCCCGGAACAGGCGAGCCCTTCAGCTCCCAACCAGCCAACCCCGACGCAATCGAACTCGAGTCAGCCCAGCAGCGCCGGTGGTCAGCCGACTTTTTTGGGGAGGGACATTCCCTTTTTCGATCCTGGCACAGAAACGGTGACCTGGGACGGGCGCAGCTGGCACATCACCAACAATCGGCTCTTTCAGGCACGTTTTGAGAAGTATTTAAACGCCCCGGAAGACACCACTGAATCCGACCGGGATTATCAGCAGCTATTGGCGCAAATTTTACGTCTGCTTTCCCCGGAAGCCCAAGGGCTTTCCGCACAGGAGCGGGTGACACAAGCATTTCCTCTGTTGGCGCGCGCCTCGGAGTTTGAGCAGGACGCTAAGCTTGGAGATGCCTTGGTGAATGCCGTTTACAACTGCTGGCTGGCCCAACGCAATCAGCGCCAACTTGATGCCGCAAACCAGGCCTTGGTTTCTGAGCGAGAACGCTTAACCCGAAACCAAATGGTGCGGGGTGATGTTGCGGACACCGGCACGACACCTCCTCGCGACCCAGTCCGAGCTGCTGAGTGGGCCAAAGACCGGCAGGCGCGTCGTGAATTGGAGTCGACTTCATACGCCGCTCGCATGGCCGAAATCCAAGCGATCCTCGTGACCAACCGCGCGCGGCAAGAAGTGTCTGAGGTGCAAAGCCGCATTGAGTTTCAAACCTTATTGGTGCAGCTCTTTTTTCAACGCCGCTTTCAACATGTGCAAATTGGATCGCGGCTATATAGGGATGTGTTTTCTGATGGCGACACCAAGCTTCGTTTGGGTGGGGAAGCGGAAAAGTTTTTCGCCGGATCAACCGGAATGCCACCAACCGTTGGGGTCCTAGAGTCACTGGCAGGTGAAGCACTACGCGACGTGCGAGAAGGGGTGCAAGCCTTTCTGTTTCTGCTGGAAAATAACGAATTGGAAAGTGCGACCAACCGCTTAGGCGAAGCTTTTGTGGTGGGGGAGTTTGCTCCTGAGATTCGCACTTTACCACGCGAGGACAAGCGCAAGGCCTTGGAGTTCTCGCAAAAAGCTTATCAACTTTTGAACGCTTTAGAGGTCAAGGATTACACTCTAGCAGAGTCGGTGGTGCGACACCTTGAAGTGATCGCTAAAGACTTCGACAACTCTCGGGCTATGGCCGCGATTGAAACGGCGCGCACGGTGAGCGCGATGCATTTGGCCAAAGCAAAAAATGCGGCAGTGAGTGGAGACCGCCCGACCTTGGAAGAAGAGCTGCGACAAGCCACAGAAATTTGGCCGCGCAACCCTGCGTTGGCAGAAGTATCTGAGCTCATTTTTTCACAGGCCGACGTGCAGCAGCAGGCTTTGATCGATCTAGAGCGGTTGATTGCCCAACGCAATTTCCGCCAGATTTATGAAGATCGCATTCGTTTCATTGCGGCAGCCGCCATGTTTCCCGATCGCCAAGAGGAACTCGCCATGGTGCTTGAACAAATGGCCAAGGTGGAAGGGGCCATGATCCGCGCCGAAGAAATCTCTAAACGCGGAGATTATGCTGGCGCTTGGGAGAGTGTCGAACTGGCCTATCGCGATTTTCCGGACGATAATTTACTGAATGAGTTGCGAGCAAATCTCACCACTCAAGCCGCAACTTTTGTCAGCAGTCTGCGGAGAGCCGAAGATTTAGAATCGGAAGAACAATACGGCTCGAGTCTGGCCTGGTTCCTCGAAGCGCAGCGACTCTACCCAGTCAGTACCTTTGCTAAAGAGGGAATCGACCGGATGGTGGCGCAACTGATGCCCATGAGCCTTTCCGCAGACCTAACAGAGAATGCCGAATAAGCCGTCGCTGTCGGGCTCCTTTTTTCCTCGGAAACAACCGGGAACTGTTAGGTAGCATTGTCATATGTTGCACCTCACCATATTAGCCAGCGGAAGTTCTGGCAACGCTGCTCTGGTGGAATCAGATCGCACCAAGATTTTGGTAGATGCAGGAATCAGCTGTCGCCAACTGGTGCAACGAATGATGGCCGCCGGAGTGACACCTTTAGAATTGGACGGCATTTTTCTAACACACGAACACATTGATCACACCACCGGCTTGGAGGTTTTTTTGAAACAATTTCGAGTGCCGATTTATGTGAATGCGCTTACCAAAGAGACCTTGTGTCGAGGCAAACTAGCCGAGCGTGGTGACTGGCGGATTTTTCCCACGGGCGGACGTTTTGAGCTCAAAGATCTTGTGGTCACCGCGTTTAGTGTGCCACATGATGCTGTGGACCCGGTAGGCTTCACCTTTGCGCGTGGTCGAGCCAAGCTCGGGTTTTTAACCGACTTAGGCCATGCCACCAAGATGGCCATGGATCGGATTCGTGGAGTTGACACTCTACTGGTGGAGGCCAATTACGATGAACAGTGGCTTTTAAACGATACCAAAAGGCCTTGGTCTATTAAACAAAGAATTATGTCACGCCACGGACATCTCTCCAACGAGGCAGCAGCGGAAGTTATCGCTGGCATGCAGTCGGCCATCCCACGTCAATTGGTGCTGGGGCATCTCAGTCAAGATTGCAACACGCCGGAGATAGCGGTGCGAACCATGGTGAAACGACTCAAAACGATCGATCAACCGATGCCAGATATTTTTTGCGCTGGGCACGGCCTGATCAGTCCACGGTTAGAAGTGGGGGTGGTGTGATGGATATCCCGCGACGCAACCTTAAAGTGGTGATCATGGCTTCCGGCGACGTCGCTTTACCCATGGTCAGCAGCTTGTTGGCGAGGAGCGACGTGGAAATCCAAACGCTGCTTACCCAGCCGGACCGACCCGCCGGTCGCGGGCTCAAGGTGAAAACTTCCTGCTTAAAATCTTTGGCTTTGGATTCTCAGATCCCAGTCTTGCAGCCGGAAACTCTGCGTGGCGATCAAGGACAAAAAGTGTATGAGTCCTTGGCCGCTGCAAAGAGTGACGCTTTTGTGGTGATGGCTTATGGGCAGCTTATCCCTCAACGGTTTTTGGATCTTCCACTCCTCCGTGCCTGGAATTGGCATGCCTCCTTATTGCCTAGGCATCGAGGAGCGAGTCCGATCCAAAATGCGATTCTGCACGGAGAAACCGAGACCGGCATTACGGTCATGCAAATGGTTAAAGCCTTGGACGCCGGTCCTATGCTGTTTCAAAAGCGCCTGGCCATTGGCGGAGATGAAACCGCTAAAAGTTTGCATGATCGCTTAGCGATCCTGGGTGCTGATTGTGTGCCAGAATGGATTGTGCGCCTCAAATCCGGCCAGTTAGACACTGAAGAGCAAGACCACTCGCAGGCAACCTACGCTGGCAAGCTGGCCCGTGAGTCTGGAAAGCTCAGATGGGAGAGCCATGCGATCGAGTTGCATCGGGTGGTGCGTGCTCTGAACCCTTGGCCGACTGCCTATACGAGCTTGCCTGGGACTGGCAAAATATTAAAAGTCTGGACTAGCGAGGTATGGCACGATTTGTCCGGGGAGGATCAGCCGGGTCAAGTTATTGAGATAAACTCAACCGCACTGGCCGTAGCTACAGGACAGGGAGCTTTAAATCTAAAAGAAGTCCAACTGGAAGGCCGCAAGCGGATGCCTATCGAAGAATTCCTACACGGAGCGGGTCAGGCTTTGAGAGTCGGGATGGCGTTAGGCATGGGCGCACCGGTGGACTAAAACCGAGCTTTAAGCTCTTTCACGATCTCACGAAGGGCGTCACGATCGGTGGCGAACAGCACTTCCTCAGGCGTCAAGGGTTCGTGCAGAATCTCCTGGAGGCTCCGGATTTGGCCAGTCAGAACTCCCCTTTCAAAGCCCTCCTCTCGACCTTGCTCGAGTCCTTCTTGAAGCCCTTCGTCTTTAAGTTGTTCAGCTAGTGTCATGGCTTTGGCGCGAATGGTCGCGTCTTGAATTTCTGTAAGTTTAGTTCTAAAGGCCGCTTTGTCAATCTCCCGCGAGAGCAAGTAACTGAGCACCATCTCAAAGGTCTGCGCACTTGCGTGCCGAAAAAGTTCCGTATCCCACAGCTCATTCGCTAACAAATCATTCCTCGCTTCAGCTTTGAAAGTTCGCATCACCAAAATTCCATCTGGGGTTCCTGCAATGTGAGCAAAAGGCAGATCCGCCAATTGAATCAAGACATAGCTGAAGTCTGGCACAAACTTCTCTCCGCCTTCGATCACGTTGATCAGATCAGCAAACTGCTGCGGTGCTTCCCAGTGGGTCGCATTCTGGGCGAGCACCACAGAAATAACAATCGGACGCTTGCTCCCCGACGGGCCGCTATGCGTTTCCCAAATCCGCGATTTATAGCGAAGCAGACGAAACATCAAATCCAGATCCTCCTTTCTTTGATGCTCAAAAAGAATGTGGATGAGCGCCTGCCCGGAGTTTGTTTTCACGGAAAAAAGAAGATCGCTTTCACTTAACCGAAACTGCGAATCAATAAAAGAACCCGGCTGTAGAGTAAGAGTGGTCCAGTCGACAGTGGCCACCAATTGATGAGACAAATGATGGGACAAAAACGGCCTCGCATTCTCAGGCTGCGAAAAGATCGACTTAAAAAGCTTGTCGTGTGGCTGATGAATGGAGCCTTCCTCGTTCATGGCAAAAACCCAAGCACACCTTGGTGCATCGATCAAAAAGCTTCCCTCCCCAAGGTTTTTGACGAGAGGGTCAACACCGGAGCAAGACAGCTTTTATGCTAGGCCGAGGCAGCTTGAGGTTTGTGCAGGTAGTTGAGAGCGGTGGCTACGGTATGTCTCATGCGCAGACGCGGCACGATCATATCCACTAAGCCGTGGTCCTGGAGAAATTCTGCGGTCTGAAAGCCCTCAGGCAAATCTTGATGAGTGGTTTCCCGAATAACCCGTGGTCCAGCAAAACCGATCATGGCTTTCGGCTCAGCAATGATGAGGTCTCCTAAGCTTGCGTAGCTGGCCATGACGCCAGCGGTTGTGGGGTTGGTGAGGATGGAGAGGTATGGGAGCCCCGCTTGCGCATGTCGCGCCAAAGCCCCACTGGTTTTGGCCATCTGCATAAGGCTTAGCATGCCCTCATACATGCGCGCTCCTCCGGAGGCCGAAATGATGATGACCGGCGCATTTTCCTGGGTGCCTTTTTCAATAAGCCGAGTGATTTTTTCCCCAACCACCGAGCCCATAGTGGCGGCAAGAAATCGAAAGTCCATGACCGCCAAAGCGATGGGCCGACCTTCGAGCCGCGCCATTCCGGTAACCACCGCATCAAGCAAACCGGTGCGGACTTGGTAGGCCTTAAGTCGGTCGAGGTAAGAGGCCACTCCCGTGAATTCCAATGGATCCACGGACCTCAGGTCGGTGTCCATTTCTTGAAAGCTTTCCGCGTCACAAAGGTGCTTGATGCGGGTGTGAGCGGGAATCGTGAAATGATGCCCGCACTTGGGGCAAACTTGCTGGTTTTCTTCGAGGGCGAGCTTATGAAGCACTTCGCCACAACTGGGGCATTTAATCCACATGCCTTCCGGAATGTTTCGTTTGGTGTTGCCCCCGCGAAATTCTCGTTTTTGAAAAATACCCATGCGATTTGGTTTAGTTTGCGGTGGCGATGTGATTGAGTTGGCGGAGCGCCTCGGTCGAGACTTGCGACAGTTTTGTACACAATCCGAGAGCGAGACGGGGTCAAGTCGAATATAGACCTCCAAGATTCCCTCGATGGCGCGAGCGGGTAGAGCTGGTTTGTCACAATTCTGTCACACGAAGCTCAGATGCTTTTTTCTGGCTTCGTGCTAAAAAGAAGGATGATTCACAAAGGTATTTTTTCAAGGTTAGTTTGTTGCGCTTGGCTTCTAGCCATAGCGCTTGTGGCGGATCGCGTGCCAGGGCAGGTCCGCGGGCCTTTAGTCGATATTGACGGCGATCTGGTAGCGGACGCGCCGACCGAGCCTGAGCAATGGATTGACCCGGATACCTTAATTTTCGCTTACACGCCGGTGGAGGATCCGTCGATTTATCGTGGGGTGTGGCGAGAGTTTATTGAGCACCTGGAAAAGGCGACTGGCAAGAAGGTGCAATTTTTTATGGTGCAATCCAATGCTGCGCAGCTTGAGGCCATGCGAGCCGGACGCTTGCACGTGGCCGGGTTTAATACCGGCAGCACACCGATCGCGGTGAATCTTTGTGGTTTCGTGCCGTTTGCAATGATGGCAGCATCAGACGGCTCGTATGGGTATGAGATGGAGATCATCGTGCCCGCCGGGAGTGAGATCCAATCGATCCAAGACCTGAAGGGACGTCAAATCGCCTTCACCTCACCAACCTCCAATTCCGGCTATAAGGCTCCTTCGGTGTTGCTGAGGGACGAGTTCGAGATGGAGGAGGGCCGGGACTTTACGGCTGTTTTTTCTGGAAAACACGATAACTCCATCTTGGGCGTGGCACACGGGGACTATGAAGCGGCCGCCATTGCCAATAGCGTGATGCATCGCATGATTGGACGAGAGGTGGTTTCGGAGGACGCTTTTCGCACCATTTACAAGTCCGAGACCTTTCCGACGACTGCCTACGGCTATGTGTATAATTTGCATCCGGATTTGGCGGAGAAGATTCGGGGAGCCTTTTTTTCTTTTGACTGGAATGGCACGGCTTTGCAGAAGGAATTTGCTCCGCAGGGGCAGACCCAGTTTATTCCTATTTCGTACAAAGAAACCTGGGCCTTGGTTCGGCGCATTGATCAGCTGATGGGTGTAGAATATCAAATTGAGTAATCGCGTGGAACGTCCAGTTACGCTCCGGACGGAGAATTTGCGAAAGGTTTATGCCAGTGGCTGCGAGGCATTGGCCGGGGTGAATCTAACTTTAACGCAGGGAGAAGTGTATGTGGTGATTGGGCCTTCGGGAGCGGGCAAGAGCACGTTGCTGCGTTGTGTTAATCGTTTGGTGGAACCAAACTCAGGCAAAGTCTGGGTGGGCAAGGTGGAGATGACCGCTTTGAACAAAAAACAATTGCGGGAAGCTCGGAGAAAGATGGGGATGATTTTTCAATCCTTCGCCTTGGTCGATCGTTTGAGTGTGATGGAGAATGTGTTGTCGGGGGCTCTTGGGTCGATTGGTTTTTGGCGTTCTTGGCGACGGCGTTTTACCGAAGAGCAAGTGGCGCATGCGTTGAAGATGGTGGAACGCCTAGGGCTGGCCGGGCTCGAGAATCAACGCACCGACCGGCTCTCGGGCGGGCAACGTCAACGGGTAGGCATTGCG
>DAIRSW010000006.1:21981-29661 GCA_036804205.1 Verrucomicrobiia bacterium
GCGCGCATTGATTCAGCGACCTGAGCTGCTGTTGGTGGATGAACCGACCGCAAGCCTGGATCCAAAGACCTCCCGGCAATTGATGCGTCTCCTGACCGAGCTTGCGGAGGAGGAAAACTTAACCTTGCTGATCAATATGCACGATGTGTTGCTGGCCAAGCAATTCGCCCAACGGATGGGTGGATTGAGGGACGGGAAGTTGGTTTTTGAAGGAGCCCCAACCGAGTTGAGCCAGGAGATGCTTACCCAAATTTACGGAGAGGAAGACTGGGGCTTCGCAACTCAATCAAGCAAGGAATGAGGTCGGTGTCGCATTGGCAATACACCCCCTGGTGGCGAACCAGAACAGGCACAATTCTTTCCGTGCTAGCTGTGCTTTACGGGGTGTCGTTTCTTTTAACCCTGGAGGTCTCCTGGCCCCGAGTGTGGAGTGGCTTAGGGCATCTCGGTGGTTTTTTGGGGGGCTTTCTTAAGCCGGACTTTGTCAGTCGCGGGGCAGATATTGTGGAGGGCATGATGGAGTCGCTGGCCATGACTTTGGTGTCTACGGTGCTCGGCTTTCTTGCCGCAGTGCCGCTGGGGATTTTTGCGGCAAAAAACTTAGTGGCTCCGTCCTGGCTTTCGCGAACCTTGTTGTCGCTTCTCCGAGCCTTTCCAGAACTGATTATCGCGGTGTTTATGGTGCGCCTGTTTGGGAATGGAACATTTGCAGGAACGGTAACGCTATGGCTTGGGACGGTGGGCTTCTTAGGCAAATTGTTAGCTGACGCTATTGAGGAATGTCCTCCGGAGCGTCTAGAAGCTTTGCGAGCGACCGGCGCTGGGTTCTGGCAGGTAGTGTGCTATGCTGTGCTCCCGAGCGTGTGGCCTCGGCTCGCCGGTTTAACGTTGTATCGGCTGGATATCAACTTCCGCGATGCAGCGGTGCTTGGTATTGTCGGAGCCGGTGGCATCGGGGATACTTTGGATACCGCGATTCGTCGCTATGAATATCATACGGCCGCCGCGATTTTATATTTGATCATCGCTTTGGTCTTCCTGGCGGAATATCTATCGAGCCATATCCGGAGGCGGCTTTTGTGAGCGCGGAGTCTGGGTATCAACGGTGGCAAAAGACCATGCCTTGGCCGGAGAGAGTGGTCCGCGCCAGTGCTTGGACGGTTTTTATGTTGCTTTTGGTGCTAAGCATCGTTTCGGTGGCTCGAACCACCCAATTGGACTTTGTGTTGTCGGCACATGAAGCAGCCCACGACTTATTGATCCGTATGTGGCCTCCCCATTGGGCTTCATGGGGTGTCTTAATGCGTCCGCTCTGGGACACCATCAACATTGCAACTTGGGGAACGGCATTGGCAATCGTTATTGGTGGCCTTCTGGGATTTCTGGCCGCGCGCAATACCAGTCCCCATCCTATGATCCGGGCTTGCGCCTTATTTGTCATTGCAGCCACTCGCTCGATTAACTCGGTGATTTGGGCTTTGATTTTTAGTCGACTTCTTGGGCCGGGAGTCTTGGCTGGGGTTTTGGCCATTGGCATGCGTTCGATCGGTTTTATTGGTAAACTTCTTTACGAGGCCATTGAGGAAATTGATCCCAACCCGGTTGAAGCCTTGGCGAGTACTGGAGCTAAGGGCTCTCAGATTTTTGTGTATGGCATTCTACCCCAAGTGCAACCCAGTTGGACCGGGATTAGCCTCTTCCGCTGGGAGATTAACGTGCGCGAATCCGCGGTGGTGGGCTTGGTGGGAGCAGGCGGCATCGGCATGCAATTGGATGCCGCAGCCGAAGCTTTGCGCTGGGACATTGCCGCGGTAATTATGTTGATGATTTTGGGCCTAGTAATTTTCGCGGAGACCGTAGCCGCGAAAGTTCGAGAAAGAATTCTCTGAGGCCCAGGGATCATTTGACAAACGCAAGAAGTCCTCGACCTTGTGGACCATTATGATTGTTGACTACTTGCCTGGTGCATTACTGGTTCTTCCCAAGGAAGAAGTCTTAATCAACCTCGTTTCGAAACGCGTGAAGCAGTTAACCCTTGGGCACAGTCCTTTGGTAGAAACAAAACCCCGCATGTCCTTCGGAGATATCGCACTTCTTGAAATAGCGGAAGGAAAGCTAACTTATTCATCCGACGAAGTGGACTCAGACACCATTGTGGTCAACAACTAGGCGACTGAGGATCGCGCGTTTTTAAGGGCTTTTTTGCCGAGGCGTATCGCGGCTCAAACTTTAGGCTACTAGCCATAGAAAGGGGGGAAATATATATGCGAATGATCAAACTTTTGGCTCTCGCCGCGTTTGCGGTGTCTACGTTGGCTCTCGGAGCTTGCGCCAAGAAAGAAACCATGTCGATGGGCGACGCACCGTCTGCGACTTTCGGTTACAGCAAATAATTTTTTAGCATTGCTTCGACCCGGACGCTCTTTTAGGGCTTTCCGGGAACCCATCTCAAAAGAGGATGGGAGTCATGTGAGTAATCTTGACTCTCGTCCTCTTTTTTTGCTGAAAGAGCTTCGCGGCGCGGCACCTCAGCAGCTCCTTTTCGTATGCCAACCTCGCTCATTCATGCATGGATGACCGGCGCAAACAACGAAGGCCGTCGCATGTGGGTGCTGAGGCTCCGCTGACCTGAGCTCAGTTACGCTTGTTCTCCGTAATAAGGATTGGAAGGCAGCTGATCAGCCTCAATCAATGCCAGACCCAGCGCTTCCCGAACATGCTCAAGAGCAGGTCGGTCAAGCGGCCCGCGCATGACCATTCCCAGGGAGATATTTTGGTAGGACAGCTGGACTTGCAATAGCTGGAGGCACTCGCGCGAGCCGAGGTCTAAGGTAATTGCACCCTGCTCAGGTAGCTCAAGCTGACCGCGCATTTGCCGGGTGGCATCAATCAAGACAGTAGCGACTCCGATGAATTCAATATTGGAGTCCCGTTGGGCGAGTGGTAGACCATCTCCATCAGCGATAAAGACACGGAGGCAGGCGAAATGTTTGTAAAGCCAATCAACAAAAGCGTTGAGGCGCTGTCCCAGCGGACCATGAGGTGGATGAAAGTCCGGAAAGCTTGGGGTGTTTTCAACCTCCGAAGCTGCATCTGCGGCGTCTTGAGTTTTGTGTGCGTGACTCAAAAAATTGCGTCGCATCGTTCCCATGCTCCGACTGGGGCCGGTGGCAGAGGACGGCCTCGGGGCCGCAAGCATGGCTTTGGAGCCGCCGCCGTAAGCCGGCGCTTGCTCATGGCCCTTGACCAATCTGGCGCGCTTGACCAGGTTCGCGACGGCGGTGGCGTCAATCCAAGAAAGCGAGGAGTTTGTGCTCATGAGATTTGGAGGCGAGACCAAGCCGGGATTCAAGTTCAGCGGCAACCTGGTCAAAGACAATGGCAGCAGCAGGCGGATTTTGCCGTAGCAAAGCAAGCGGGACACCTTTAGCGCTTGCTTCTAAAAAGATTGGTTCGCGAGGGATGACCGTATCAAGAACAAGCTCGGCCGGTAGCGCGTTCCAGAGTTCTTGAGTCACTTGCATCGACTCGCTTTGACGGGAATCCAGCATGGTAACCAAAACAGCAAGTTGGAAGTCTCGTCCGTCTTCTTCGCTGAGCATGCTAAGAATATCAAGCAACTTAGCCACGCTGCGAATGCTGAGGGGCTCGGCTTGCTGCGGAGCAAGAATCATGTCGGCAGTGCGGAGGGCAGCCATTGTTGCCGGCCCGCCACCGCTCGGAGTATCAAAGAGCACAATTTCAACGCCGTCTTTTTCCGCCTCGGCTAGCAAACCCGATAACGATGTTTGGTCGATTTTGGTCTGGTCATAATTGAGGCCTTCACCGGCGCCAAAAGTTAGAATTTTCAGCTTCGGAAGCACGGTGTTGAGGCTGAGATTTGCAAGACTGTCCTCCTCAGCCATAAACTCGACTAACCCCGACGCGCGCTGAGCCTTCTCGCTTAGCGAAAAACCGACCGAGCCCTGGGGGTCAAGGTCAACGAGGAGCGTTTGCCATTCGCGTTTGGCGAAGGAATACGCAAGGTTCAGAGCAGTGGTTGTTTTGCCAACCCCACCTTTTTGACTGACAACGGCGATCGAGATCATGACTTGAATAATAGCGCCCGGAAAGTGCCCATTTGTCAACCTTAGGTTGTGAATAACTTTGCATTTGGCCGGATCAAAAGACGATATTTAGAAACTGCTGTTGGCTCATCACTCGGCTTCCTCAAGGGTCAACCAGCGCTCAGGCTAGTTCTGGCCGCGGGAATGCCGAGATCGCAATCCAATTCTCCTCACCTGGCAACCCGAAAAAACGAGGCAAGACAGGTTATTCGTGAAAAGCTTCGTTCGCTCTTGACAAGCTCGCCCCTATTTGGCTAAGGAAAAGTCCGCGAATCCCACCTGCCTGCGGTATGCCTTTCATATTCAACAAGCTTCTACCCTCCCCAGCCAAGTTTCCAGTCATGCGCAGGCTTAAGAGCCTCGCATTGCTTATTGTGCTTTTCCTAGTCCTGCTTCCTCTCGAAGCGCAAGCCCAACGCACTGCAGGTTCTGAGCGCCGGGTTCTTTATCGAACCGAACCTCACGGCCCGTCCGCAGATATCGTAGCTGGGCATGGCGGCGTCTGTCGTTCTTTGGTTGAAGCCATGCGGATTGCACAACGGAATGCTAAGAAAAATAGCGTCCGCTTGTGCTGGCGCTACGTCAAAAAAGCCTTAGTCGAGGCTGCGGTGGTCGATCGGTATCCAGGTCAAACCTTTGCTCGCGATGCAGGAGCCGAACTCACGGACCGATTCGGTTTCGTTAGGCTAGCCCACGTGCGCAAACCAGAGCAAGCTCCGGTAGGCTCCATCATTGTTTATGGAGGTAACGGACCAGGACACGTTGAGTTTCGAACGCCCAATGGTTTTGTAAGCGACTTTTTCTCGTCAACCCCCTCGCCAAGACCAATGACCGGAGTCTATATAAAACGACCCGGCAGCCTTAGGCAGGCAAGTCGCTGAGGGGTGTCCCAGCGCATATCTCAGCGAACTTTGGGATAATCTCCAAGCAGCGGCCGCTAACCGCCGCCCCCATGGCGGCTATGCCCCCGACCGCATAATCCCCGCTTGCTGTCCTGGCGTAAAAAACGCCAAAACTCCTGCGCTGCTGGTCCCCATTCCCGAGCTTCGGCTTGCTCCAGCGCCTGGCGCACGTTGAGCTCACTGTGATAAATCATTTTGAAGGCCTCCTTAATTTCCTCCCTAGCTTCACGATCAAAATTTGCCCGACGAAGCCCAACCACATTGACTCCGACCACCCCATTGACCCCAGCGGCGAGCACATAGGGCGGCAGATCCTTGCCAAAACCCGAAATCCCCTGGGTGATCACCAAGCTCCCAATTCGGGTAAACTGGTGAAACACACACCCGCCTCCGATAAAACAACGATCGGCCATAGAAACGTGCCCGCCCAAAAGGCTGTTATTCGCGATCACATTGTGATTGCCAACCACACAATCATGCCCCAAGTGGGCACCGGCCATCAGATAATTGTGATCACCTAAAACCGTTTGCTGGCCAGCCAAAGTCGAACGATGAATGGTCGCGTGCTCACGGATCACGTTATGACTCCCGATCCGCACACCACTGCTCGTCGAAGGGTCAAACGACAGATCCTGTGGCCAATCACCGATCACTGCCCCGTAGCCGATGCGATTGTGTTCGCCGATTTCCACTTGTCCGGTCACCACTGCTCCGGCCAATACCTGAGTGTGAGCGCCGATTTTGACCGGGCCTTCGATCACCGCGTGAGGACCCACAACAACCTCCTCCCCCAACACAGCCCGGGAATCGATGATAGCGCTTGGATGAACTTGCATACAACCACCAAACAGAATTTTTTTATGACAGCAAGCCTGCTTCGCGAAAGCTGAAATATCCAGGGTGGTCTTCCCCTGGTTGCCCGATGATAATATGGTCAAGAAACACAAGCTCCAAAAGCCCAGCTCCCTCGCTTAAACGCGAGGTGAGTCGACGATCGGCCTGGCTCGGACGGGGATCGCCCGAGGGATGGTTGTGCACCAACACAAAGCCATAGCCGGAATGCGTCATGACTGGTGCGAAAACATCACGAGGATGCGCGACCGTTTCGTTAATGGTTCCACGAGAAATGGACACACTCCGCGTCAGCTGATACTTCGCGTTCACAATCAAAACGCGCAGCTCTTCTTTGGTCAGGCAACTCATCTCCGGACCCAAATAATCATAAACGCGTTCGGGCCGGTCCATGGGCAGATTGCGCAAATGCTCACGAGCCACTCGGCCGGCCAGTTCGAACGCAGCCAACAAAATGGTTGCCTTGGCAGCTTTAATTCCTCGACGTTGACACAGCTCCTGTGGTTGGATGCGAGCGAGTGAAGAAAGACGTCCGTCGTAATCTTTGAGTAACTCCGCGCTCAGCTCCAAAACATTCTGGCCGCTAGATCCCACCCTTAGCAGAATCGCAAGCAGCTCGGCATTGCTCAAGGCCTGTGGCCCCAACTCCATCATCCGTTCCCGCGGCAATTGATCCTCCGGAACCTCCTTAAGCGAACTACTTCTCATGGCAAACCAGCGCTCAAGCTTAATCGTCCGTCCGGGCACTGCGGGGCGCGCGAATCTCCACTCCTATTGGTTTCGCCAAATATTTATGAATACGAGCCACGCGCTCGACCTGGCCCTTTGCCGGGAACCGCTCATAAAAACCATCCTTACGGAAATCGTTTTCCATCGAAGCCCAGGGCTGCATTCTTTCCACCCATCGACCGACCCGGCCCTCTACTGGATCAAAATCCTCACGAGCCAAATCACCGCACACCCGTAAAAGCGCTTTGAGGGTCACTGGCTTGGTAATCATAGAACTGGCCACACCCCATCGCTCCTTAAAAACAATGGCGGCAGCTTTTAGAAAGTCGCGGGTGGCTTCATAATATTTGGTCGCCATTCTTTTGCCCCCACCCTGCTCCGTGATGCGTTCCCAGTCAGCTTTGACCCAGCGATGCAATTCATTAAATAGCTCTGCCTGCAGAATCCATTTTTCCTGTTTGGATCTTCCCCCAAGCCGATTGATCCGATACCGCAACGGACTATCCGCCTCGCTATAAAGCATCTCAACCACCTGCGCGGCAAAACGTCGATCTGGTTCGGCCCAAGACACCCTCTCGTATAAATCTACCAGATGACTTTTATTTATCCTGGTTGGCGTCGAATTAATGATAACAAACATTTCCGCAGCGAAGTCATCGCTGTGCCCGTCGAAGATCACGCAGGGCACGTGGATCGTTCCGGCTTCTTCAGGGTGAGATTGCTGATAAAAATAGAGGGCGGCCAAGCGATGTTGCCCATCGATAATGAGATACTTCTCGCTGGGCTCCTCCAAATTGCCAACGTTTTGAAAACTGCCTAAGGGCTCGAAAGCAAGGGCTTGCGAGGTGAACAGCAAAACACTACCCGGAATGGGTGGCTGAGAATTTGCTGTCTCATAAAAGTTCTTAATCGCCTTGATCTTAGTCTTCGCCATGGTCCGCTGGAAAGACTTCTCACTCTTTTCAATCTTCGAGATAAAGTTACCCACATCATCTTCTTTGGCAACTTTCTCGGGTTGAATGCTCTGACCTTCATCGTAGAACCGGCTGATGAACTGAACTTTTTTCAATAGATCTTCGACCGGGTAAGCA